>CAYQZL010000160.1:0-9767 GCA_964421975.1 uncultured Rikenellaceae bacterium | reverse complement strand
GAGATAATGAGCGGTGACTGGAGTTCAGACGTGTGCTCTTCCGATCTTGAATCTTCCTGTATCACGCTTATGGGGTTGGTATCCGAGTGACTGGGCTTTACCGGTAAGTGATATTTAAAAACGGTATTATCCTTAACTGAATATTTATGAATACTTTGATCCGAACAACCGAGCCACAGGTTTCCGACGGAATCTTCAAATAAACTGATATATTCCTGTCCTTCCGCTGATCCAACACTCTTCCCGATACCGGTATAAGTCCCGTAATCATCCGTTAAAAGATACCAGAGTCCCTCCTTCAGAAGGGCTAATCTTATAACACCCTGATTATCTTCAATTATCCTGGGGTACCTTAATGTTCCCACTGTGGCTCTGTAGTCAGCCTTAATCGTAACAAAAGGAAGTGAATCCGTAACAAGCCTGTGCATCCTGCTGTCAACCGAACAGATCCAGAAACCACCGGCCTGATCCCTGATAAAACTGAAGTTGATATATCGCGGGACAACATATGATTTAATTATCTCTTTTTCTGTGAAAAAATTGAACAGCACCCCTCTGTTTGGAAAAAATAACCAGAGGCTGTTTTCATTTCCCGGAAGGATTTTGCGTATCGCGATATTCGTTCTTATAATCTTTCTTGAACCTGCCATGAATTCATCCGGAAATTTGTAATATGTTCTTTCTCCGGTAAGAGGATTGAATTTGAAAATAGTCCCTTTACCGCATGCCCAGATTATACCGTTTGTATCAAAATATACAATATCTATCTCATTATCTGACAGTTCAACTTCGCCATCAGGTTTTAACGGGACCCGCTCAAAAGCTCCGGGTTCAGTATCTCTTATCCTGATCAGTCCGTATTTTTCAGTTCCGCACCAGATATTTCCACTGCCATCCTTCTTAACACAATTTATCCTGCATGTATCTTCTAAGCCCTGCCCCTGCGAAGCCGGGAACACTTTCCGCCAGGATCCATCACCATGATCATAAAGGAATAAACCATTATCTGTAGCAATCCATATTCTGCCGCCGTCATCCTCAATATACCTTTCTTCTTCAAATCTGACAGGTAATCTTCCCGGGTGCCATTCTGACTTTGCAACAGGATATTCTCTGAATGTATTTGTTTTTCTGTTGAAGGTAAAAATGTTCTGATATGTGATAAGCCAGAGTAATCCCCTCGAATCCTCATTTATCATTATCACGGAATTGTTCAGGCTTGACGGATCGGTTGTATCGGGGATAAACCATTTTACTGTATTCAGGCGTTTGTCGATTCGGTTAAGTGCACCGCTGGTACCTGCCCAGATTGTTCCTTCAGAGTCTTCGAAGATACTCAGTGCATAAATCCCCGCGAGTGTTGTATCATTAAATTCTCCCTGTCCGAACCGTTTATATCTTATACCGTCGAAGCGACAGAGACCTGCCTGATTACCCGCCCAGATGAATCCTTTTCTATCCTGTATGACACTTGACGTTCCTAATCCTCCCCTTCCATCCATTATGTTGAAGTTGTCCCATCTTGTATAAACCTGATCCGAAACAGGATAAAGGATCTTCTGGCTAAATGAAATATAAGCCCGGGTCAGACAAAATAAACCTAAAAGAATTATACCCCCCCTCCTTTTCATTACAGGTCAATATTTGAAACGAGAGTTCCGGAATCAGAATATTCATAGAAAAGTTACGAATTTTTAAATGATCAGTTATAATTGAAAAGATAAAAAATCAGTTAAAATGTTATAACAGGTAAATTTCTTACAACATCTGTGGCGGAATATGGTCCGACCGGTTTCTTAATTTTATCTGAGATTATGCGCAGAAGTTAGCCCGGATAATCTCAGGCTCTGAGATTATTCATACCAGGATGCATTTTCTGCCTCGTAAAGCACAATCAATAAACTCAATACCAATATTGATTTTACAGCGGCTTCTTTGCGATCTTTGCGTTAAACTCTTGCGCCCTTTGCGGTTAAAAAATCTTATCTGAAAAGACTCCCTCTTCCTGCAGGGAATATTAAAATAGAATGACTGATCCTTTCAGTCCAGGATATACTTTTTGAATTTTTTGAATAATTCATCCTCATCGATATTTTCCTTAACACCGTTGAGCAGGATCTCGACAATACCATCAAGTTTTGAATCTTCGAATCCCGATTCGATAGACATCCGCTTTATTACTTTTTTCTCCGGTTCGCTTATGTGACCATCTGCCATGACTATCTGTGCCACGCTGAAAAGGTCTTCAAATTTACCTTTAAGACTATACCGGGGTGTATAATGATGATCCTTCTCGGAATTGATTATCATATCTATCTCCGGATCGGTAAGGCCGAAAAATTTGCCTTTTTTGTGAAGCATATCCATCTCCTGACTGGTGATTTTTCCATCAATCCTTGAAGTCTGAACAAGATGAATATAATGGTCCTTACATATCTTTTTCCCTTTGTTTGTTATAAAATCTGCAAAACTCATTTCTGTTTTTTTATTAATAGCGGATCGGCCCCAAAATTAAATAATATTTCAATACATTGCTTATATTTTAGAACGCCGGGTCAGTCCAATTGTTCAATTCTTGCCTTCCAGAAACTGTTAAAGCTTATGACAGGATCTTCACACAACCATACAGTTGTGCCATACTCACGGGCATTAATATTAGTAATGCTTCCCACTTTTGTGATCTTATTAAAAAGTGCATTTACATCATCACCAAGCTCATCATTAATATAAATAAAGGATTCCGGATCAGGATTAAACTGTTCCGGGATCCAGTACCTGAAACTTTCATGAAATGATATCGCCTCCGGCAGACCATATTTTTTCCCTATTATTGTAATGGCTCCTGCCTGTCCGTAGTTTTCGCAATAGATAAATGCAGATTCTTTATCAGGTATCATCTCCCATGCTTTTGCAGTAACCTCTGTCAGTTCCTCCCATCCGAGCATGTCAGCATAATCCTGTGGCAGTGAATGTTTAGATCCGTCTTCAAAAGTCCGTCCGAAATCAAATCCGTATTTATATTCAACAGTGTCGAAATATTTTATAAGCCCCTCTGTCTTATATACCTGCAATCCGAACGGGAGTGAAATATATGTGAAGAGAATAAGAAAAGAAACTAAAATAAGCCTTGAATACCATTTATTCAGGAACGTTTCGTAGAAAACCGCCCCTGCTGAAGTCAGAAAAGGAAAAACACCTATCGTATAATAACTCTTTCCCCTCATCAGCATTAATGCAAAAACCGAAGCCAGTACCACAAAACCCAGAAACCGGTAACGTTTCTTCCCATTGTTCAACAGGATATAAAATAATCCTGCCAAAGTAAGAATAGATGCAGGTCCCGGCATGATAATCTGCTCAATGAGGAAAGCTTTCCGGTCGACATGCACCAGCTGAGTTTCAGCAAGCTCGGAGAGATGATTGATCACCGGTAAACCATGGGCAATCTGCCAGATAAGATTCGGAAGAAAAACAATGAAACCGGCCGCAACTCCTATCCAGAATATTTTTCTTCCAAAAATATTCCGATAACGGGTGAACAGGAAAACCACTAAAAAAATTATGAATAAAAGACCTATCAGATATTTGGTGAGCAGTGCTAAACCAGCCATTATTCCGAACCAGATAAAATATTTACCGTTTCCCGAATTAATATACCTGATGACCAGATAAAATGTCATTGTCCAGAAGAAGACATCCAGATGGACAGGCTGATATAATGAATAAGTTCTTAATCCGTAAATTGATACTATAAAACCGACAGCCGCCAGGATTGAGGCAAACCTCCTTCCCCCGAGTTCTCTTGCCAAATCAGCAACAAGAAGGACCATCAATCCGCTCATTATGGCAGGAAACAGTCTCACGGCAAAAAGTGAGTATCCGAAAATATTCTGCATTATCCATGCAATCCATCCTATCATCGGAGGGACACTTGCAAATCCGAAATCAGGATTCTGACCCAGAGAGAAATAAAGAAGTTCATCCCGGTGATATTCGAGATTCCCGTTAAATATCAGATGAAGTGAAATACTTAAAACGGCAAGAATCCACACCAGAGGATCCTGTCTTAATACAAAACGTTTAATTGTTCCCATTTAGCAGAAGGCACCTATAAATTGAGTCCACCCTGGAAATTATGTTTTTGCCAAGAGAGCACAAGGACACTAAGTTAAATTAAGTATAAATGATTATATATTAATTATTTGTGAAGCTTTATGCCTTTGTGTCTTTGTGGCATTTACAATTTCCCGACTTTTCGGAGTGAACTCAAAATTAGGAAATAAAGTTAAAAGATATTAAATGAAAAATTAAAAATCATCTTCTCAATAGCTGTCAGGAATATTCAACTATATTTAACTGTCAATTCACAGGAGTTATGTTTAACGGTTAAGATTATTCAAAATGATAATCAATAAATTAGAAATATTTTCAATGGTTTTTGGTTTTCTGCTTCTGTATACTTTACCTGCATCACCTCAGAAATTAAAGGAGAATCCTGCTCTTGATGAAAAGGTAAAACGCTTTCTGTCAGAGAATTCACGTCAATGGTATGATATGAACATACCGGTAACAGACGGTCAGTTACTCCATGATATTATTTTAAAGAACGGGTATAAATCTGCTCTTGAAATCGGAACATCAACCGGACATTCGGGTATATGGATAGCATGGGCATTAAGCAAGACTGGGGGTAAACTGATAACTATTGATATTGATGAAGGAAGGCACAGGAGGGCTCTGGAAAATTTTAAGAAAGCCGGATTATCTGAATATATTGACGCAAGACTTGCGGATGCTCATAAACTGGTAAAAGAGCTTAAAGGTCCTTTTGATTTTGTTTTCAGTGATGCCGACAAGGAATGGTACAAAAATTATTTCATCGATATTGATCCGAAACTTGTTGCAGGAGGTTGTTTCACTGCACATAATGTCTCGGAAAGAGGAAGGGGATACGGAGGTTACGGGGGACAGGCAGAATTCCTTCAGTATGTAAGGAGCCTGAAAAATTATGAAACAACTGTTAACAGTAACGGAGGAGGTGTTTCAATTAGTTATAAAAGATCTGAAAAATAATCCTGACTGATTATGGCGGAAGACAAACTGCAAAGAAAGCTGGGGCTGTTCCCTGCTACAAACATTGTAATTGCCAATATGATCGGGGCAGGAATATTCACAACTTCAGGTCTTCTGATGTCCGATCTTCATGATCCACTGCTGATGCTTGCATTATGGGCCATTGGAGGTTTAATAGCACTTTGCGGCGCCTTTTCCTACGGTGAACTCGGGGCTGCAATGCCCGGAGCAGGAGGAGAGTATCTGTTCCTTTCAAGATTGTATCATCCGATTTACGGATTTTTAAGCGGATGGGTTTCTTTCATGGTCGGATTTTCTGCTCCCATTGCTGCATCAGCCCTGGGCTTCAGTGAATACTTCTCACGTGCTGTTCCAGGATTTCCTGCCTGGCTGGAGAATACCGGGATAATGGGACCTGAATTAACCAAAAAACTGCTTGCGGTCAGTGTAATCATAATATTTACTTTTATTCACTACAGGGGTATTAAATACGGAGCAAGGATACAGAATGTCCTTACTTTGCTGAAAGTCCTGCTTATTGTTGTATTGCTGATAGCAGGCTTCGGATCGGGTAATGGTAATTTTCAGAATTTCAGTGACGGAGATAAAGCCCTCTCGGGACTTTCCGGCTTCAAGACGATAGGCCTGTCGCTGATGTGGATCATGTTTGCATACAGCGGATGGAATGCTTCGACATATCTTGGTGCGGAAATAAAAGATCCGGCCCGGACACTGCCCCGTTCACTGATCTACGGAACAGGGATAGTTGTGCTGCTTTACCTGCTGATAAATGTACTTTATGTTTACAGCATCAAACCCGACGAAATGAAAGACGTAATTTCAGTGGGTGGACTTGCCATGGGGAATCTGTTCGGAAAACCTGCAGAAATACTGGTCTCCCTGCTTATCGCATTTGCACTGTTCTCATCACTCAGCGCTTTCATTATCATAGGTCCGAGAGTCTATTACTCAATGGCAAAAGACGGGCTCTTTTTCAAATCAGCTGCAAAGATCCATGAGAAGTTCAAAGTCCCATCCAATTCAATCCTCTTCCAATGCCTTATAGCAGTTATTCTGGCATTCTCCGGTACTTTTGAACAGGTGCTGACATACATGGGATTTGCCCTGGGGATTTTTCCTATCATGACAGTCATAGGTATATGGAAGCTCAGAAAACAGAATCCTCAATCCCCCCGTCTGAAAGGCTTTCCCTATACACAGATAATCTATATCGCTTCCGGTTTGCTGATACTCATACTTTCATTTCTGGAAAGACCGGTTGAATCATCTGTAGCATTGCTTACAGTAGCCGTAGGTGTCCCCGCATATTTCATATTTAAAAGGAATAACGGACAGCGAAACGGTATTATTGAATAGATAAATTTCAGGTGATCCCGGTGAGGTCGCGTATGACAACCGAAGCACAAGCTATTCCAAACGCAGCCGGCATCCAGGCGATGGTACCTACTGTTGAAGCTTTGTTTGGTTCACCGGCAGCAGGGATTATCTTTGTTTTATCTGTCGTTTCAGGAGACCATACTGCTTTAAACCCTTCTCTTATACCCAGTTTATGAAGCCTTTTACGAAGGATGCGGGCAAGGGTACAGTCAGTTGTTTCTGAAAAATCACTTATCTTTATTTTCAGCGGATCAAACTTCCCGCCTGAACCCATTGAACTGACAACAGGATATTTCCTGTTAAGGGAGTGTACCAGCAGATATATCTTAGGTGAAAGGGTATCTATTGCATCCACCACATAATCATATCCGGCATCGAGTATCTCCGTCATTCTGTCGTCTTTAATATATTCTTCGATAACCGTCAGTCTGAGCTCCGGATTAATGTCCCTGAGCCTTTCTCCCATCAATTCTGCTTTATGTTTGCCAATATTGCTTCTCAGGGCAGTGAGCTGCCTGTTAAGGTTTGAAAGATGTACCTTATCACCGTCAATTATTGTCATTGATCCAATACCCGATCTGCATATCATTTCTGCAGCATAAGCCCCCACTCCTCCTAAACCCACAACCAGTACATTTGACTTCTGAAGTTTTTTCAAACCTTCTGAACCAATCAGCATTTCTGTTCTTTCGAGCCAGTCAGTTAACATTATAAATCCTATTTTTAAGCTACGGAGGACACGGATACAAATTCACGGATATTACTCTTTGCTCCCGACTCGATAGTTGTCGGGCCCGATCGGGACGTGACTCTGTGCTCTCCCGGTTCTAGTGATTAAGTTTTCTTAAAAAAGAAATCCATAAAATTTCTGCAGATAATATTTTTTAATTCATCAACAGTTATATCAAGATCTGCAGATACCTTTTCATATATGTCCCTGATATCCGTCCCTGATCCGTCAGTTTCAAGAAAGATCCTCTCTTTTGGGATATTCCGTATCAGTTCAGAAGATTCGGCTCTGACAATAAAATCGAACCAGAAGGAGAGATACATTCCTCTTGATATGAGTTGTGCAGCAAGAACCTTATTCCCCCTGAAACCATGTATGAGCCAGGGTTTTGCAGGCTTCAACCGCCTGTGAGACTCAAAGAGTTCTTCCCATGCTCTTACACAATGAATTACAACAGGCTTACCATGGTCTCCGGCAATTACGACCTGTTCTTCAAATGTTTTTCTCTGAAGTTCCTTATCAGGTCCTTTAATACGGTCAAATCCGGCTTCTCCTATTGCAATTACCAGTTTGTTCCCTGCAGCTTTTCTGACATCTTCAATCTGCCGGTCATGGACCGGATCTGTAAGATACCACGGATGAATGCCAAAGGTATAGGCCATTCCCCTGACAGGTTCCGGCCGGATCCTTTCATGTGCCATCAGGCTTACCACAGAAAAAATTCCCTGACACGGGACGGTTTCGCCATGAGTATGGATATCGATATAATCGGCAGGTTCCGGCAGGTTCATACTGATTTTTTTCCAATGACAGCTAATCCTTTATCAATTCTGTTAAGGGTTTCCTGTTTCCCGATCCAGGCAATAATATCAAACATATGAGGACCACGGGATGCTCCTACGATAACCAGCCGGAATACATTCATCACAGTACCTGTATTATAGCCCTTTGATGTGATCCAGGATTTTACTGTCTGCTCAGTGACTTCAGGTGTGAAATCTACTATTGTATTCAGTAACTCCCTCAATTCGAGCAACTGTGCCGGGGAATCTGTGGTCCATCTTTTTTTTATGACTTCCGGATCATATGTATCCGGCCCTTTAAAGAAGAAATCTGTTTCGTTCCAGATCTCCTTTACAAAGCTTACCCTTTCCTTAACAAGCCCGACCAGCTTTTCAAGGTCGATTATATCGTGATGATAACCCTTTGCCCTAAGTATTTCCCTGAATTCCAATGCCAGATCCCTGTTACTTTTGAGGATCAGATACTGGTGGTTGAACCATTTTGCTTTTTCAGGATCAAATCTGGATCCGGCCTTATGAACTTTTTCGATTGAGAATGCGTTGATGAGCTCTTCCATGCTGAAGATCTCCTGTTCAGTACCGGGATTCCATCCCAGCAAAGCCAGCATATTGACAAACGCCTCAGGATAATATCCTTCTTCCCTGTATCCTTTTGCCGTTTCACCATAAGGCCAGAAAACCGGGAATACCGGAAATCCCATCCTGTCTCCGTCACGTTTGCTCAGTTTCCCTTTTCCATCAGGTTTGAGAAGCAGGGGAAGGTGGGCAAATCCCGGGGCAATCCAGTCAAATGAGCGGTATAACAAAACATGCAGAGGAAGCGAAGGGAGCCATTCTTCCCCTCTGATAACATGAGTGACCTCCATCAGATGATCATCAACGATGTTTGCCAGATGATAGGTTGGCATACCGTCCGATTTGAACAGCACTTTATCATCCAGGGTGCCGGTATTCACAACTATGTGACCACGGATCAGGTCTTCAAAATGTATATCCTCATCCGGAGGCATTTTATAACGGACAACATAGGGTTCTCCATTTTCAATCTTTTCTTTCCATATGCTTTCCGGCAGTGAAAGTGAATTATGCAGTTTATCCCTGACCGATGCATTGTAAATGAAGGTCTTTCCATCTTTTTCAGCTTCAGCTCTTAACTGTTCCAGCTCTTCCGGGGTATCAAAAGCATAGTAGGCACACCCCGATGAGATGAGATTATCAGCATACTTACCATATAGATCCTTCCTGTCGCTCTGCCTGTAAGGTCCGTAACTGCCTCCTTCGTGAATACCTTCATCCACGCTTATTCCGCACCATTTCAGCGACTCTGTAATATAATCCTCCGCACCGGGGACCAGGCGCGACTGGTCGGTATCCTCAATCCTGAGAATGAATTTACCATTATTTTTCCGTGCAAAAAGATAATTATAAAGAGCTGTCCTTATTCCTCCTATATGAAGAGGCCCCGTAGGACTGGGAGCAAACCTGACTCTTACATTCATAACCTGTCAATTATGTATAAACATACAAAGATAGGTAACTTTAATTATTCCTGACCTTTGTGTCCTTTGTGAAAACTTTGTGCTCTTTGTGGTTAAATAAGTATTCCTGTTTAACCACAAAGGCCACAAAGGATTACACAAAGGCCACAAAGGAATCCAGTTGATTTTGAAAATATATGAAATAACCGGAGTAATGCTTTTTACATCAGATTGTATGCAATAAAGCAGGAAAATTCCTCCATATTTATATTACATTTGGATACC
>CAYQZL010000159.1:0-9771 GCA_964421975.1 uncultured Rikenellaceae bacterium | reverse complement strand
TGATGATCTTAAAAATGCCATGAAAGTCCTTGAAGAGGCTCTGAAGGCATATCCCGGATCCACTCTTTAATATATTCTTCTGTAACGGAACTGACAATCAGGGCATAAGAAGCGAAACAACAGTCTGTTCCGGGAAATTAATCATATAGAAGATATTTCTCCCTGGTCCTGCCGAATTTATCCAGACCTTCCTTCCATGTTGCACGGATCTCATCAGGATCCATCCCTTTCTGAATTTGTTCCCTGAGTGTCGGCCCTGCTGCAAGGACATCAAAATAATTATTAAAAAATTTATCCTTTTCAGGATATTTCATCCATGCATCTGTCAGCCAGCCAAGATTGATCTCTCCGGAGGGAACCAGTTTTTCCTGTAATGTATTCCGGAGATCAACGCCGTAGCATTTCACCCCCAGAAGAGGAGGATGTACTGATGCCGGAAGGCTTTCGGGAGTAAAGCTGAATCCTTCATCAGGCAGCAAAGGAGATCCGTAAACCTGGAAAGGAAAAGGAGTTCCCCTTCCCAGCGAAATATTTGTACCTTCAAAAAAACATAGTGAAGGATAAAGATATACTGCAGTCATATTCGGCAGATTCGGGGACGGTTTGACCGGAAGTTCATAAAGTGTCTGATGATCATAGTTTTTACACTTTATAACAGTAAGATCACATTTCAGTCCTCCGGGAAGCCAGCCCTCTCCGTTTATCATCCGGGCATACTCTCCTATTGTCATTCCATAAATAACCGGGACAGGATGCATAGCCACAAATGAACGATGGGCCGTATCGGCAATATTCCCGTCAACATAAAAGCCGTTTGGATTTGGCCTGTCGAAAACAATACATTTCACATTACTCCCGGCACATGCTTCCATAACGTAATGAAGAGTGGAAAGATAAGTATAGAAACGTGCCCCGACATCCTGAATATCAAATATCACTGCATCCAATCCCAGAAGGTCTTCAGGAGAAGGCTTCAGACGTACGCCATAAAGACTGCGGATGGGGATACCTGTGGCAGCATCTGTACCGTCGCCAATGTGTGCTCCGTCGGCAGAAAGTTCCCTGTAACCATGTTCGGGTGTAAATATCACCCTGACATTTATTCCTTTCCCGATAAGGTATTCAACAAGATGCGTCTCGCCTACCATCGATGTCTGGTTTGCGACTACACCAATTGCCTTTCCTTCAATGAAAGACATATATTCTCCCGGTCTGGCCGCCCCTGGTACCGGATCTTTTTTATCACCCCTGCATCCGGGTGTAAGTGTGATAATCAGCAAGAATGCAAAAAAAATTTTCATACATAAGTCCATTTATGCCATAAATCTACAATTTTTTTTCCTGTCTTATCAGCTGTGCTTCTCCCTGTAATTTATTTAATCCCTTTTATTGCATCCGGAAACACGGGAAGAGATACATGCATACACGGAGAAATTGTTAATTTTGGACCTGTTAACATATGAATTTACCATATTTCATTGCAGAGCGTCTGATCAGGGGACGGAAGGAAGAAACATCATTTTCCCGGCCGATCAATGTCATTGCCATAACCGGTATTGCAACCGGCCTTGCTGTTATGATATTAGCCGTGGCTATTCTTACAGGGTTTAAAAAGCAGATAAGGGAAAAGATTATAGGATTCGGTTCAAATATACAGATCGTAAATTATGATTCAAATTTCTCCTTCGAAACAGTACCGATCCATGAGGGTCAGGACTTCATTCATGAGATCAGGAATATCCCGGGGATAAAACACGTTCAGGTGTTCGCAACAAAAGCCGGTATCGTAAAAACTGACGATAACATTCAGGGTGTTGTGCTCAAGGGAGTCGGTCCGGATTTTGACTGGAGCTACTTTGCCGCTAACATGAATGAAGGAGAGGTTTTCAGAGTGTCCGATACTGCCCGTACCGAAAAGGTAATTATATCAAAGAAAATATCTGACATGCTCCGGCTCAAAACAGGAGATTCTTTCGCGATGCATTTTGTACAGGACCCGCCGAGGATGAGAAAATTCGTAATAAGCGGTATTTATGAGACCAGTCTTGAAGAATTTGACAAAATGTATGTCTTCTGCGATATAGGTCATATTAAGCGCCTGAACGGTTGGGATGACGACCAGATAAGCGGATTCGAGGTATTTATTGATGATTTCGACAGGCTCGACGAGATGACTTCTGTAGTCACAGATGTTATCGGTTATCAGCTGATGCAGGATGAAGAAAGATTTCGGGTAATCAGCATAAAAGATAAGTACCCTCAGATATTTGACTGGCTTAATTTCCAGGATATCAATGTTATAATTATAATCATCCTGATGCTTACTGTTGCCGGGTTCAATATGGTTTCCAACCTTCTTATTCTTATTCTCGAGAAAACCAATATGATCGGTGTTCTTAAAGCTCTTGGTTCTCACGATACAACTATCAGGGGAATATTTCTTTACCAGGCAGCCTACCTTATCAGCAAGGGATTGTTATGGGGGAATATTATCGGTATCGGGCTGGCATTTCTGCAACTGAAGACAGGGATCATAACACTTGATCCTGAGTCATATTATATCAAAACTGTCCCGGTCAATCTGCAGCTCATTCATATAATCCTCCTCAATGCAGGAACAATGGCTGCAATACTCATTATGTTGCTTGTACCCTCGAAGCTGATAAGCAGGATAACTCCCGTCAAAGCCATAAGATATGACTGAAAGGTGAGGATCAGTTATTAATCTCACCTGCTTCCTCTGTCCGATCCTGTTCCGTGTTCATTGTCAGACGTACCTTATTCTCACCGGTAATTATGTTTTTGTAATGCTCATATCTCTCAAGAACCTCACTCACATAGTTCACAGATTCGGTTCCCTTGAAATAGCCGTTTTTTACCACCTCATCGGTATAATAAACAGGATCTGATTTTTTGAGGAGCCAGACGGCAACATTATTTTCCCATTTCCGGGGATCCATTCCGTTCTTTTCAGCAAGTTTCATGGCATCAAGAACATGTCCGGGCCCTGCATTATAAGATGCCAGTATGAATTTAATCCGCTCCTGTTCATCAGGTATCTTATCCTCATACATCGATTTGAGCCAGTTAATATAAAGAACACCTGCTCTCATATTGCTTGCAGGAGATGATTTAACATCTATCCCGAATCTTTCGCCTGTAGGTGGCATTACCTGCATCAGCCCGTAGGCACCGGCCCACGATTCAACATCCGGATCAAATCTTGATTCCTGATAAATGAGAGATGCCAGAAGACGCCAGTCCCATCCCGTTTCCCTTCCTGCTCTTTTGATCATGTCATCCCACATGGATATCTTTCCGGTGCTCAGTGAATAATAATCACTCTTAACCATGTAATTCGACCTGCTGTTCCTGAAGTATTTGGCATATACCGATAAGTATCTGCGGCTTTCCTTAAAAGTGGAGATCCAGACATTGAGTTCGTTGAGCAGATCGGATGACTCCTGCTTTTTCAGTCCCCATGCTATGTTCTGTGGGAAACTGACAGGAGTACTAATATCAATATCCGGATAATAAGTTGAGTTGACCATTGCAATGTTCTCATCGCAGACCGTATATTCTATTTCCCCGTTTGCAACAAACCTGATAAGCTCTTCAGAATGGTAAGGTACTCCGATAATACTTATTGTATCCCCTATCTCATTTGCGAGTGCTTTCAGACGATCAATATGTGCAGAATTTTCCTGTACAAAAACCGTCTTGTATGCAAGGTCAAGCTGATTTCTGATAAGCTGTCTCTCAAGTGCATCAGCTTTAAGCGACCTCCAGTTACGGGGCTTACGCTGTACCAGCACCTGACGGGTTTGTATTATCGGATCGGTAAACAGTATCTTCTGCTTCCTGGCTGAATTAACCGTCAGCCCGATTGCAATTATATCAGCTTTGCCTTTCTGAAGAAGGTCACAGGCTTTTTCAAGTTGATTCTCGGTTATCAGCTCAAGATCCACACCGAGATGATCTGCAAATTCATTTAGCAGTTCAAAATGAAAGCCCATAGGTTCACCCCTGTAAACAAAATAATTCGTGGAATTCATGTCAGTAATGGCAATAAGTTTCCCTCTCTGCCTTATTATTTCAAGGTCAGAGGAAACATTATTATGGCCGGGTGTTTTGGGGTGATCTTTACTGTCTGTGCAGGAAATTAATACTGCTGCCAGTATAGTTATAAATAAGATTGTTTTATTTCCCAATGATAAAGCATTAGTTTAACAATTTTCTCAGACAAAAACGCCGCAAAGATAATACAATTTTTTAATTATAAAATGTCCATGCGAGTCCGTACCTGATCATTCTGTAATTCATTGGATATGAGGGGATCATAAAATAATCATAACCCAGCAGACCGGAATTGACATGATCGAACATCACAAAAATCCGCGTCCTTTTGAGTTTGAGGTTAAGAAATACATTGACAAAAGGGTAGTTTCCGGTCCTGACCTTATCCTGTCTGAAGAACCTTCCTGTTGCGGGCATATAGGAATATGCATAATAAGGAGTATGATAAAAAACGTCTGCTCCGAGCTGGGTATTCAGTGAGCCGTTTGTCTGCTTAAACCTGAAAAGATGTTCTATATAACCTGCGGATCGCAGAGATATGAGAGGCAGGTCCAGAATTTCCTGATTACTGCTTATCTGTGCCAGGATATCAGCTGACAGGTGCAATTTCCATGCTTTCAGTTCTTTTCCTGCCATAACTGATGCAATCGACAATCCTCCTCCATGCTGGGATGGAAGTGCTGCCGGATTGAAATCGGTATAATTATCAATAATCGCATAATTAAATCTCAGGTCTGTTTTAATTGCCGGATATGAGAACCGTGTACCGATATCTATCCTGAATTCTTTTTTCATGCTGGTCTGCCATTCAAAATGGTTGCTTCCCCAATGTTCATACCAGAAAGATGGTTGTCTGTTCATGATACCTCCGTTTATGTTCCAGACCGCAGTTCCCTTCTTCCATCCGAACGATTTGGTTATTTCTCCTTTAAGGCTGAAATCTCCGGCCCTGTATCCGGTGAGGAAAAGCTCCCCGTCGGCTGTCCATCTGAATTTATCACCTATATTGTTAAAAAGTCTGCCCACCACGGCATTATTTGATTTTCTCCATGCCAGTGTATCAGCAAATGTGGTATCGTGAGTCGGATTGATCTGGCTGTAGCGGAACAGTTCATTTCTGATACCTGCACCACCTCCAACACGGAATTTTCTTTTCTCATCAGTGGCAAAATCAAACCTGACAGTATTTCTGATCACCCGGTTTGAAAGAGAATCAAAAGTAGCGGACTTATTAATATAAATTGTATCATAAAAACCCGACTGCGGATACTTGTCAGCATAGGTCCGCTTTGTGTTCTCATATATGAAGACATGTGAGAATATCCCTTTCAGTCCGGCAAAATCCTTTTCCGGCTTAAGCGTATCTCCCTTTTCGATCTTTCTTCCGACCGTGAATCTCTGCACCAGCAGAATATTATTGTTCTTTATAATGCTTTTTGCAAGGTTAAGGCCCCCCAGATTAACGGGTACATCTCTTGTTTCATACGTACTAAGTCCTTCTTCGTCGGTAATACCACCGTTCTCATAGGATGTGAGGCTGTTTACACCGGCTGAAAAATAGAATTTATAAACAGGACCCGTGTATGATGAAAAGAAGGTGAAGGTCTTATCATCAGCTTTCTGGTAATTGTATTGCCCAAGATTGAAAACTACATCATAAATAAGTCCGAAGTTTAGAAATCTGTTCACATTCTGCGAATGTCTGACCCTGAAAGTCTGTTCCGATACTTCCCTTGGTCCCCCGTTTGTCCATGCAAGTTCGCTGAAGGGGACCTGTGTATTCATGAAAACAGCCTTCCGGGGAACATACATCAGGGGGTAATAGTTTGAATACAGGAATTCATCCGGATTGCTTATCCTGTCAAAGAAATTAAGCTGGTAAAAGGGTAGTCCGTAATTACCCAGAGTGGCATTGAGAGGAGAATATCTGTCGGTTATCCTGTAACGGTGAAAAAGAGAAAAGACTGTATCAAAAGGAATTATGACCTCTTCGGTAAAATCATGACTGAGGTTCCATTGTCTGATTATCCTGGATTTTGATGATTTCTGGGCGGAAGCGGCAAATCCGGTCAGAATGAATAAAATGACTACTATTTGTAAATTTCTGATCATCTGCGCAAATATAGGAATTATGATAATATGTGCAGGTGTATTCAGAAATTCGGGGCTTCTGTATGGTACAAAGACCTTATTTTATTTCACTGCTGAAACGATGACCGGATATCAATCCACATTATCGTTCAGATAGGCGTTATTTTTACTTATCACCGGGCCGTCATTATCGTCCGAGGTAAGGGTAAATTGTGACAATTCGCTTTCCGACCTGTCACCTGCAGCCGGAAGCGGCATATTTCTTCTTACATAAGCCGGTACATCCTCGAATGCCTCGATGTTCTCCTTCATAGTTTTGCTTGAGATACCTTCCTTCTGCATAATTTTCTGCATATGCTTCACCTTCTTCAGCCTCAGTTCCGGATCTTTGTTTACTTCCTGATCGTCATCAGGATCTCTTTCAATTTTTATTTTTCTGCTGTTTATGCTTTCAATATTGAAATCCAGCACTCCCTGGGTATCTTCTTCAAAATCAGCTATAATGGGCGAATGGTCCTTCCCGCGGACCTTAAACTCCTCAGAAGCTTTCTCAGTATTTTTAAGAGCAGGAAGGGGATAATCGCCACTTCCCAGGATTTCGACTGTTTTAGCTTTTTTGGGTTTTATCGGCTGAATGAGGCTGTTAGCTTCAAATCCTGTTGCAATGACTATTATGCTAAGGTTTTCTTTCAGCCTTTCATCTGATGAAAGTCCTCTTATTATCAATGCATTATCCGATGCCACCGCATACATGTAGTCGGTTATTTCACCCAGTTCATCTACTGTGATCTCATGTTCTCCGGTTCCGGAAGATATGTTTATAAGTATGCTCTTTGCCCCTGTTATGTCATTGGAATTAAGCAGGGGGGATGACAGAGCATTTTCTATTGCACAAATAGCTCTGTTCTCCCCTGCTGCAATTCCCATACCCATGACAGCGACTCCCGAATTTTTCATAACAGTTTCAACGTCGGCGAAATCGACGTTGATATATCCTGTTAGAGTTATTATTTCTGCTATACCTTTTACAGCTGTAGTAAGGACATCATCTGCTTTTCCGAATGCCGATGATACTCCAAGATTCCCGTAAATATCCCTGAGTTTCTCGTTATTTATAACCAGAAGGGAATCTACATGATCTTTCAGTTCGGCTATTCCTTCTATTGCATAGTTGATCCTGATCTTACCTTCCGATCTGAATGGGATTGTCACCACGGCAATAGTAAGTAATCCTGTTTCTTTGCAGGCTTTTGCGATCACCGGGATAGCTCCCGTACCTGTACCACCTCCCATACCTGTTGTAAGGAACACCATCCTGGTATTTCCTGAAAGTGCATTCATTACATCACCGATATTCTCCTCGGCTGCTTTCCTGCCTTTTTCTGGCTGGCTTCCGGCACCCATTCCTTCGGTCAGAGAAGCACCGAGCTGGATCTTTACCGGGACAGGACTCTTATCGAGAGACTGGCGGTCGGTATTACATACGATGAAATTAACATCCCTGATGCCTTTTTCAAACATATGATTGACAGCATTAACGCCACCTCCGCCCACACCGACAACTTTAATTATTGATGATCTTTCGACCGGAAGATCGAAATTCATAAGATCGTCGGGATTATCATTTAATATCTTTTTTTTATCCACGGCTTTATTTTTTACACTTCAGGATTTAAAAACTATTGATTTATCGGATTATCTTCAACTTCAAACATTTTCTGCATTATTATCTTTATCTTTTCCGTAAGGCTCGTTCTGGGTTCACCCGGATTAGGATCATGATCATCATCCGGGACAGTTGCCGGTTCGGGTACTTCGACAGCTTTCTCCACATATTCTGCCTGAGGTGCTGCATTAAATGATTTCTTATACATCTCCAAAAAATCAAATCCCCGCATGATGAGTCCGACACTTGTAGCATACATAGGTTGATTGATCTCATCCTTACCCGGACCTGCAAGATGTTCATTGGGATAACCAACTCTTACATCCATGGCAGTCTTGAACTGCATCAGCTGCGGAAGATGTTTCAGCATGGCTCCGCCACCCGTTATTACGATACCTGCAGCAAGTTTATTACCATATCCGGAGTTCTGAATCTCGAAGTTGATAAAATCTATTATCTCTTCCATTCTTGACTGGATAATATAAGCCAGGCTCCTGAAAGATATCTCCTTTGGTGTCCGTCCGCTTATCCCTGGTATTGCCACCACCTTGTCATCGGGTGCTATATCGCCGAGAGCAGAACCATACTGGATCTTAAGTTGTTCAGCGTGTCTCTGCAGTATGGCACAACCTTCCTTGATATCCGTTGTGACCACATTGCCTCCAAGAGGGATTACGGCAGTATGCCTGATGATATTATCATAATAAACTGCAAGGTCCGTTGTACCGCCTCCGATGTCGACAAGAACAACCCCTGCCTCCTTTTCATCATCAGTGAGAACAGCATCGGCAGAAGCAAGAGGCTCAAGGATAAGATCCTTAACGGCAAGACCGGCACGCATAACACATTTTTCTATATTCTTTGCAGCAGCCACCTGACCGATCACAATATGAAAATTGGCTTCAAGCCGCCGGCCACATATCCCGATAGGACTCTTCAGTCCGGTCTCATTATCCACGATGAAATTCTGAGGAATAACATGTATTATCTCCTCACCTATATCGATATGTATCTTATGCATATCCTCAATAAGCCTGAAAACCTCATCTTTCTTTATGTCATCCTCATAATTTTCACGGGTTATATAGCCACGGCTCTTCATGCTTTTAATATGCTGTCCGGCTATACCTACAAAAACTTCGGAGAATTTAACACCAGACCTTTTTTGTACATCTTCAACTGTGGTCTGGATAGCTGTGACCGTATCTTCAATATTTATCACAACTCCTCTTTTCACACCTTTGGAAAGAGCTTTGCTCAGTCCCAGTATTTCAATTTTACCATTCTCATTTTTCTTACCGACTATTGAAACGATTTTTGTGGTTCCGATGTCGATTGCTGCTACATACTGTTCTCTCTTGCTCATAATGCCTTATTTATTTTGCCTGTTATCTTCTTTTACATACTATCTGATCCCTGAATTCCAGGTTTATCACCGAATATTTGTTCCAGCCTGTTTCGGGCAGGACCTTTACATAAAAAGCAGCAAGGTTCTTAAGCTTGCCCTCAAAATTCTCGAATGTCCCAAGATGTATCTGATGATTTCCCACCCTGGGAATAAGATCGACCTTCTGCCGCTTGTCGACATAGATCTGATCGATCTGTGCCGACCAGAAATCATCCCTGGTTATATATTTAACAAAATGGTAAACATCTCTTAATATGGTATGCCTGATGCTTGTATCCAGTATACTTACGCCATTCAGCATTGCCTGACTGATAGTAATATCTCCACCCACTACATGCAGTCTGGGAGTATATAAGTTCCTTCTATTCAACAGGACTCCGTCCTCATCTATAAAATAATCACCCCCCGCGTCGGGTATTACTCTCATTACGGGATCCCTCTGATCGACATCAACCCTGAGTGTCCCGTCGATACCCAGGTACACTTCTGCCTGTCTCAGTTCTCTTAGTCCGGCTACTCTGTCTTCAAT
>CAYQZL010000158.1:7693-9788 GCA_964421975.1 uncultured Rikenellaceae bacterium | reverse complement strand
ACCTGTCAGTACAATAAAGGGTGTATTACCACCGATCAGCACCCCCAGGTATGGATTGACAGGATTGAGGAAATTAAGCAACCTGAGTTCAGAAAGAATATTCAGTGCAAAGAAGAAAAGTACTACAATGAGTGTCTTCCATATCGAATCGCGGAACAGTACGTATGTGAATGCAGAGACAATATATCCCCAGCCTATAAGTCCCAGTATGCCCCACCATCCTGTTATCAGTGAGCCACTGTTCACTGCTTCTCCCGAACGGAATTTAAACACGAGAAAAATAAAGATTGCCAGGGCGGCAAGTTTATATCCCGCAACAGTGTAGATCCTTTCTTTACTGTCACGGTAATCATTCCAGAAAAGAAAGACGGCTGAATACATCAGCACTGCCCACAGATTTTTGCTAATTCCCGTAAGTTCCGGATCTACCCTGCCCGTATTAAGCATCAGCACGCCGATAATTATAAGACTGACCGATCTTGTGAGTATATGCTTGCTGATATCTTCGGTATGGTCACCTCTTGAAAATCTCTTTGAGAGAGCGAAGGGTATGGCCATTCCCACTATGAAAAGAAATCCCGGGAAGACCCAGTCGGCCAGTCCCATCCCGTCGAAGTTAGCTTCCATGTGTCCCAGCCACCGTGGTGCAACGTTCATGTTGAGGTCATTTACGAAAAGCATCAGAAGCAGAGTCAGCCCCCTCATTATATCTATCGATAGTATCCGGTTTTGATTTGACATGTAGTTGAATATATAATTAGGATTAAAGCTTCAGTCTGAAATTGATCTTTTCCAGTAAAAATGGTAATCCGACTCCCATCACTATCGCCCATAGGATTGAGCCGCCTGCAACAAACAGAGGGATACCGGATTCCTTATAAATGAGGAGTGGCAGGCCCAGTTGCCAGATTACATAATAGAACATGTCGGGAACCAGATATACTGTAAGTGAATTGGCCCCGGCCGGTCTGAGAAAAGCGCCCCAACGTGTATGGTTCCTGATATCGGTAACCCAGAAAATCACTGCAAACAGGATCATGCTTATCCCGTTACAGATCAGACCCCATGTCGGTGTTGCCTGTATTTTGGATATAATAAACCAGTGACGCATAATGAACCCTGCAATAATGCTTAATATTCCGAGAGAGGCAATTATCAACACAAAACGTTTACGGTCATTTGTCTGATAATTTTTGAGAATAAGGGTTATAAGCATTCCCGAGAGTACAATAAAGGGAGCATTGCCATTGATAATTATTCCGAGGGCCGGTTTCAGTGCTTTAAGAAAATCCAGAAGATGAAGTTTGGAAAGTATATTCATAACTAGGAATACAAGAATGGCACCGGCGGTCTTTGCAATATTGTCACGGCCCCAAAGGTATACAAGGGCTGCAGCCAGATAGCCCCAGCCTATTGTTCCCAAAATGCCCCATGAATTAAATGAAAATGCCCTGTTCTCTCCGGCTCGGAATATAATGACCATTGGAATGATCATTGCAGCCCCGGCCAGCTGGAGCAAAGTGATCAGCCACTTATTCCTCTCTGTCCTTTTATAGTTATTCCAGATAAGAAAGACACCGGAATACATGATCAGTGACCATATGTTTTTATTGATGCCTGTAAATTCACCGTCGACATTTCTTGAATTGGACATCAGCACCCCGATTATAAGAAGGCTGATTGTCCTGATGAAGATATGTCTCAGAATAGCCATGTTACTTTCACCGCGTTTAATACGGTTGCCGACAGAATAGGGTATCGACATCCCGACCATGAACATGAATCCCGGGAATACCCAGTCGGCCAGTCCCATCCCGTCGAAACTGGCTTTCGTATGTCCGAGCCATGCAGGTACTCCCGGCATATACAGATCATTCACGAACAGCATCAGGACAAGCGTTAGTCCACGCATAATATCTATAGAGAGAATCCGGTTTTGAGACGACATATTATCAGAATTAACCTGACTGTAAAGATTATAAAAATATTATCAATTACCTCATTTCTCATACCTGACTACTCACAACTCATCTCTCATCTCTCACCGCTCATCTCTCACCGCTTACTTCTCACTTCTCAGCCTCAACCTTAACCT
>CAYQZL010000158.1:6169-7593 GCA_964421975.1 uncultured Rikenellaceae bacterium | reverse complement strand
CTCACCGCTCATCTCTCACCGCTTACTTCTCACTTCTCAGCCTCAACCTTAACCTCAACCCTCTGTTTTTACGTTTGGCATATCGTTTGCATTCATATATGTGAAGAGCCAGATCTTCGTAAAACTTGACAAAATGAAAAACTTGATTTACACAATGATCCTCGCAGTCCTGACAACCTTAGCGACTTCAGTCCGGGCCCAGGACTACCCGAGGGAATACCTGGGACTCCCGGGTGACAACCTCAATCTTTATGCGGTAATGGATCTGTTCCGTAATTCCGAAACACTTGAAGGATTCGAAAGGAGCCTCAACGACCCGGATTTGCGGATCAACAACCTGGATCTGAACGGTGACTATCTGGTTGACTATATCACCATATCCGATTTCGTCAACAAAAAAGTTCACACGATAGTCTTACGGGCCATTCTTGGACGTAATGATTATCAGGACGTTGCAGTTATCACCGTGCAGAAGCTGAAAAAGCGGAAAGTGTTTATACAGCTCATCGGTGATGAAGCTCTTTACGGACCAAATTATATAATAGAACCACTTTTAGCAAAAAGACCAAAACAGAGATTTTATGGAGAAGAACTTTACGCAGATAATTATTACACAGATAATATAATAGTGATAGACAACTATTACGGTCCCGTTTACGAATGGCCGGTGATAGTTTTCATTTACCAACCCCGCTATAGAGGATGGCATTCAGAATGGTACTGGGGATATTACCCTGCCTCGTGGTCTCCCTGGAATCCATGGTACTGGGATTTCTACTACGGATACCACTCCGGCTGGCACCATCATTACTATACTCACTATCATCACTGGGACCATCTGAGGTACAGAGGTTATCACAACTTCTATTATCATGGTATACGCCAGCACTCACCTCAGGTTCATCACAAAATTGCGGAAGGTCATTACAGGGGAACCTACTCGAGGCCTGAGCTCAGGCGTGAAGGAGCAACATATTTCACGAGTACCAGGGTGCCCGGCGGCAGCGAAGGAAGAAGGGATGGAACAGCACCAACCAGCAGGCGTCCTGCACCTGAAGCTGCAATAAATAATGGTGAGGGCAGAAGCAGAACTGCTCCGGTAACGGAATCTGTAAGATCCGCTACTGTAACAACTGGCAGGAGAGAATCAGAAGGTAGAGCTGCAGAAGCCAGAGAGGCCCAGAGGAGAGAAACTGAGGCCAGAGCCGCAGAAGCCAGGGAAGTACAGAGGAGAGAAACTGAGGCCAGAGCCGAAGAAGCCAGGGAAGCCCAGCGGAGAGAAGCTGAAACCAGAGCTGCAGAAGCCAGGGAAGCCCAGCGGAGGGAAGCTGAAACCAGAGCTGCAGAAGCCAGGGAAGCCCAGCGGAGAGAAGCTGAAACCAGAGCTGCAGAAGCCAGAGAATCACAGAGGAGGGAAATGGAAG
>CAYQZL010000158.1:6003-6069 GCA_964421975.1 uncultured Rikenellaceae bacterium | reverse complement strand
GAAGCTGAAACCAGAGCTGCAGAAGCCAGAGAATCACAGAGGAGGGAAATGGAAGCAAGAGCAGCT
>CAYQZL010000158.1:0-5903 GCA_964421975.1 uncultured Rikenellaceae bacterium | reverse complement strand
AGAAGGGAAATGGAAGCAAGAGCAGCGGAAGCCAGGGAAGCTCAGAGGAGGGAAGCTGAAAGCAGAGCTGCAGAAGCCAGAGAATCACAGAGGAGGGAAATGGAAGCAAGAGCAGCTGAGGCCAGAGAGGCACAGAGGAGAGAAATGGAAACCAGAGCTGCAGAAGCCAGAGAAGCACAGAGAAGGGAAATGGAAGCAAGAGCAGCGGAAGCCAGGGAAGCTCAGAGGAGGGAAGTTGAAGCCAGAGCTGAAGAAGCAAGAAGACGTGAAATTAGATAGTGGAAATTATATGTAAAGTAAATCCCGCAGAATTACAGCTGCGGGATTTTCTTTTAAAAAACGGAACAATTACTATTCTTATTATAAATGTCTGTCAATCAGGTTTAACGAATAATCTATCCTGCTGCAGGAGGATCATGATTCCATTACTTACAGAAGAGTATCCCGGGAAATTTGATTTGCTTCTGAATTTTTCGTAACTTACATAACTACTACAGGTTTAAGAGATTATTAATAAAACTGCCATGAAATCCAGGATGTATTTAATGAAATTAGCTGTCCGGATCATGCTATTACTGCCAGCCATTATGGTAGTGGAGATTCAGGCACAGGACTACCTTATTAGATTTTCCGGTTCGGGAGCAAGCACCTCGGTTGATTCGGTTTTTGTTGAAAACCTTTCAACAGGACAACAGGTTAAAATGAAAGGAACTGAAATATTGCATCTTAAAGGAGGTACCACCGGTATTGAATCCGGTTATGAGCATTCCGGGAGAGAACTCACAATTTATCCGAATCCTATGACCTCTTACTCCAGAATACAATTTTACCTTCCTGAAGCTGGAAGGGCTGAAATTTCTATTCATGATCTTGCCGGCAGGGAGATAGCCCGGAAGGAAGATTTTCTATCTTCAGGGCAACATATTTATCAGATACGGGGCAGTGATAAAGGAGTATATGTAGTCACAGTGAATACTGGACGATTCAATGAAAGCAGTAAATTGATATGTTCAGGCAGTGGGAAAAGAGAGGTTCAGATTGAATATGAGAATTTGGCGATTTCCCGGGGAAAGCCGGACGATATCAAAGGAGATCCTGATGAAGTAGATATGCTTTACAATACAGGACAAAGGTTATTAATGAGAAGCACATCAGAGAGTTTCAGTACCATTGTGACAGATGTTCCCTCTGAAAACAAAACGGTCAATTTTATCTTTGTAAAATGCACAGATGCTGATGGTAATCATTATCCTGCGGTACATATTGGTACACAGATCTGGATGGCAAAAAACCTGCAAACAATTACTTACAGTAATGGAACCAATATACCATATGTAAGCGATAAGCAAGCCTGGAAATTGCTGAAGTCAGGTGCTTATTGTTATTACGAAGACAATTCCGCGTATATTGAAAAATTCGGTCGCCTGTACAATTATTATGCGGTTGTAAATGAGAATAAGATTTGTCCTGCAGGATGGCATATTCCATCACATTCAGAGTGGGAAACTCTGGTTTTGTATCTGAATCCGATCGGCTACTCAAAAGCTGGCGGATACCTGAAGAGTATATCGGTATGGTATCCTCCCAACAAAGATGCAGACAATAGAGTCGGTTTCACGGCACTTCCGGGAGGAATACGGTCACTCCACGACCCGGATTATGAAAATATCTACACGGAGGGGAGCTGGTGGTCATCAACAGCCTATGGTACCGAATATGCTTATTGCCGGAATTTGTGGTATCATCTAAATTATGCAAACTACAGCCAATATAACAAATTACTGGGATTGAGTGTAAGGTGTATCAGGGATTGACAGGAGATGTAACAGACAGGAAACCGGCTGATCCGTCTTGACTGTCAGTTGTAAGATCAGTAATACATGGATCTGATAATCAAATTTCGAAAAATCAGATCATCACAAATCAATTATTTTACTAATTTTGTCAGCCTGAAAAGTTCTCCTTTGCAGCCAGGTTTGCTATTACAATACTGGTCAAAGAAGGCTACGGAGGACAAATTCCTCCTTCGCTGAAGCTTCGGAGGACTAAATCCTCCTTCGCTGAAGCTTCGGAGGACAATGCGGGGTGTAGCACAGTTGGCTAGCGCGCTACGTTCGGGACGTAGAGGTCGGAAGTTCGAGTCTTCTCACCCCGACTTTTTAAAAATCAGACCGTTGTAAATCAGTAAATTACAACGGTCTTTTTCTTTGTAAGCCAAATAACAAGCCAATATTTTCTATTGTTTTCAAATTGAGCTAACCCTCATTAAATGTTATTAACAGGGGATTTTATACAGTATAGTCAAATAAAGTACCTGAAGTCATACGGCTTATTCCCCAATTCTTCCAATTGCTTTCCCATTACTGAGAGTCGTTTGGCGAAATCAATGGTTACAGGAAAAGTTTTATAGAGTTCCGCTCCATTCCAGTTTACTTTCGTAAGTTTTAAAATATCCTCTGCAACGGTTTCAATAGGGTCTATACCTCTAAAACGTTTAATTAGGAGCGGAGTAGGTATTCCCCTTTTGCCTTGATAATACTTTCCATTCAGTTCTTTGTTCTGAACTAATCCATGTGTCCACAATAGAAAACTGAATTCATCCAATTGTACAATTGTTCCCCGCTCAATTGGATATCCATCAAACCCATGCTTGGCATCATTTGTTTTAATCAACTTTATGGCACGCCAATTACTGAATTGCTGTACCTGAAGCAACTCAATATTATCGATACCTTCAAGAGCATTTGAAATGCCTTCCATTTCTTCTCCAGTAAAGTGTGTTGTTTTATGGATAACCAGTTTCTTTAATCCGATTACTGGGTCAATTTTATGATATGTGTTTCTTATGTTACTGATTAAACGAAACGCATCCTCTTTACTCATGAAGGGATTCCGGTTGTAAAATATTGGCTTTTCAATTGGCTGTAACAGGAATCTCAATCCATTGCCATTACCATCAAATAGTTGACTGCTTCCTAAAACGACCTTGCTCCTTGATTTATTCCGAATAGCATATCCTAATCCGATAAAGGCAGTCTCCGAGTTATTTGTTTTAACTTTCCAAGGAGTGCCATTCGCTTTAACATATAAACCTAATGACAACCACCAACGAATTTTTGCTTGGTCATTATAGTTCAAAGATTTGTCTTCAATAATCTGAATTTTCAGACCTTTCTTTACGCAATATAACTTCAGGGAATCATGAAGGTCAAAATAAGTTTCAACATTTTTTAATTCCCTAAACCTTTTCCAAACATCCGGAATATATATTAATGTGCAGTCAATATCTGTACTTAGTGAGGCAAGTTTATCTATTTTGCTTTTCAGATAATCATAAAACTGAAAAATTGAGAATTGCTTAACTTCGTTTCCGTTTAACAATACTACGTATTCACTCTGAATAGAGCGTGGAACAATAAGGAGTTTCTTATATATATCATCAAATCCCGTGTAATCCTTCAAATACTCTTTTTCCCAGATTGGTGAAGCAGCGTTAAGTAAAGTATCCAAGTGAGCTTTTACTCTTTCAAATCCAAAATCTGGTGAGATAATTGCCAAATTTATCTTTCGGGGAGTAGTCCCCTTTCCAAAACTATTATCTAACGGACTATACATTTTAAGTCCATTTATGGGATGTATAGATTTATACGACTCATCCTGATGATGGAAATAGATAAATGGTTCTGGTAGTTTTGTATAACCCTCAAAACAATAGAGATTATCCTTTACTTTAATGGCTGCTGTTGAAAAGTAGTCATTCAACTTTATCTCAAAATCACCCAGTTTGAAATTTAAGTGGTTATTCTTTTCTTTTATTTTTTTTAACCACCAATCAAGTTTCCTACCGTACCTATCATTATACCTGTTTGAAAGTATGGCATTTGATAAATAGGTGGCAGATATTTTCGATGGTTCTGTACCTACTTTAGTGGTTATGTGTAATGTTGGATTTATTAATAGAAAGAGTTCATTGGAAACAAATTCGACTTTTAGTTCGAAAGCTTCGTAAATGATTAATTCACTTGGAATAGAGAAGTTCCTATTCCATTTTTTAATCGAATCAATTTCAACTTGACTTACTGTCAGTTCTGCAAGAAAAAATTTTCTAATACTTCTCCCTTTGGAGTAGAGAGAGAATCCATAATCAGTTGTAAGTGACCTTTCAATAAAATCATAAATTAATCCCAAGTAAAACGAATCAGTGTGAAATAATAAGTATTGTGGAATATCCGAGATTTTCAATTCTTCAATTAACAATCCATTGAATACTTTTCTTATTTCATCTTCGTCCCCAAAAAGCCAGAGGACATCTTTTTTGCCAAAAGCTGCTACGATATTTGTATTTGTTACGAGTTCACGTAATCTTTTCCATTTACCTTCTCCTGTAATCGTTGTTCTTGTTGAAAGGACACTCTTAGGAAAGCGTTCTGCCTTAATTGAATTTAAAAGTATAGGAATCGTTTCAGTATTATTTTGGGGTAATTTGAAACTTCGTCTCTGTTCAAACCTTTCTTTTGCAATTGAATCAATGCTTTCATTTACTATCTCACATGATTTATATACTTCGTGCATGAAATAATCGAAGCTGTCAATCTCTAAAAAGCCAGAGCGATTATCTATTACGTTGGCTCTCTCTATAAGGTTTATAAGTCTATTATTTGGTACAACGTCACGTGGGATACACCATATTAAGCCTTTAGGAAATGGGTTTTGCTGTTCCAATGCTTTTTCAAGAGTATTCATTACAGATTCATCGTTGCCGGAATAACCAAGTACTATCAGACCTCTTCTTTGTGAAGCATCCAAAAAATATTTATGCAAACTTCCCTCTAAGGACTGAAGCTCTTCTGTCGTATTTTGCAATGGGTCGTACCGAAAATCACCATGAAGTTTAACAATAGTTGGTATGTCGGAATTGAAACCCCTTACTGAAGGGGCATTTTCAGGGGACACTATTTGACAACTCCTATAATTGAGGGCATTAATTGCTTTTTCAATGAGGTCATCGAAATTGGTCGTCCATACTATGTTAAATTTCCGATTTTCCACTAATGCCGCAAGACAAAGAAAACCTATTGATGGTTTCTTATCTCTCACTAAATGCGTAAGAAACTCCTTCCGGACGAATTGGTCAGGATAGCACTCTTCGAAATAAAAAGAGTAGGGATTGGAAATATCCCGGTCACCTCGTTGGTCGAAATATGCCTGAATTATCCTTCGGTTATCTTCAATTTTTAAATCAGTGAATCTTTTCCCATCAATGATTCCTTTGCTATTTAATATCTCACGTTTAAAATGCCATATTAAATCATTTCCTGTTGGTATACCAGAATTTATAGAAGCACCAGAACCAACAAATAAATCAAAAGATTGATTTGAAATAACTCGGAAACTGCGTAAAAAAATGTCTCTTTGAATTCTTATCATTGGAAGAATGTGATTTCTTTCTTTTTTTTAAACTAAAAACATACCATAATTCCTATGTTATTATATGGTGATAAGAGAAAATAATGTGCCTACCTCATATTATCCCATTTCGTCCCCTGCCAATGGCTAATCACACCTTCATTTGCACAGACCGGACAATACCAACGGATTTCTCCCTTTGCCCTGCTAAGTGCAGAGTTTATTGTTCCATGACAACCTTTGTGAAAGCATCTGATTTCAGTTGCCGTCAGTGTAAGGGGACAGGTCTTTGTAGTTGAATCAACCACCAGAGCAAGAAAATTTGCAAGTTCTCTGGCTTCCTTGGGCATCTGCTTAGGAATGTTTCCTTGTTCATCAAGGAAGTGGGTCATGTTGGAGATGTACATGGGGAATGATGTTTATTTCTCTTATGGTATACGTCTTTTGCTTTAGATCGGAAGAGCGTCGTGTAGGGAAAGAGTGTAGGATAGGGTGTA
>CAYQZL010000157.1:0-9811 GCA_964421975.1 uncultured Rikenellaceae bacterium | reverse complement strand
CCAAGGCTACGGAGGTCAAAGAAAGCTTCGGCTGGCAAAGCCTGAAACTCTGAAATTCTGAAACTCTGAAACTCTGAAACACTGAAACCCTGACATGTCAATTGAAAGGCTCGGAAATATTACAATCTTCGGAAAGGAACTGGTTGATGAGAATTCCGTGAAGCAGATCAGGAATTGTATCAGTTCCGTGAAGGATATTGCCGTTCTGAATGCCGATGCTCATTACGGTTATGGTCATCCTATCGGAGGGGCAGTTGCTTACAGCGACAAAATATCGCTGTCGGGAGTGGGCTTTGATATAGCATGTGGAAACTACGCCGTCAGGACACAAATACCTGCCGCATCAGTAAATATATCAAAAGTGATGGATGAGATCGTCAGAAGGATCTCATTCGGTATCGGCCGGCCAAATAATGAACCGGTTGACCATCCTGTTATGGAAAAGATAAGCAGGGCGGAATTCATTCCCCAGCGAAGTCTTGCCGGACTGGCCAAAGAACAGCTCGGGACAGTCGGCAGCGGTAATCATTTTGTCGATCTGTTTGAAGATGATGACGGATTGTTATGGATAGGAGTTCATTTCGGATCAAGAGGATTTGGTCACCGGACAACCATGGGATTCATAGCACTGTCGAGGGGATATTCCTTTGAAGAAAGGGTCAGGGAAGGCAGTATGGACTCCCCTCCCATCCTGTTTGACCCCGGTTCGCAACTGGCCGCCTCATATATTGAAGCTATGAACCTGGCAGGAGAATATGCCTATGCCGGAAGAGAACTCGTTGTGAAAAAAGTACTTGAAATACTCGACAATCCGGGCATCAGTTTTGAGGTACACAACAATCATAATTTTGCCTGGAAAGAGGAACATTTCGGAGAGCAGTACTGGGTTGTAAGGAAAGGTTGTACACCCGCTTTCCCCGGTCAGAAAGGATTTATAGGAGCAACAATGTCGGATGATTCTGTAATTATTGAAGGAGTCGAATGTGAATTGTCAAAACAGGCATTATATACGACCGTTCACGGTGCCGGAAGGGTTATGTCGAGAACAAAATCTGCCGGTAAAAGGAGATGGATGAAGAACAGGGATGGAACAAGAAGTCCCGGCATCATTTCGAAAGGTATTATCGATTATGATGAAGTAAAGAAGAAGATGGCCCGACGGAAAATAGAACTCAGGGGAGGAGATGCTGATGAAGCACCTGAATGCTATAAAAGATTAAGCGAGGTACTGAGCGCCCAGGGTGAAACAATAAAAATACTCTTCAGACTTCATCCTCTTGGTGTTGCAATGGCAGGACCGGAGATATATGATCCGTATAAGGATTGAATTATCAGATTAACCGCGGAGCGCTTCCGCATTTCTTAATACCGGATCTACGTATTATAATACGTTTTTTAATATGTATTAAAATACGTTTCTTAATACATATTACCGCTATAACTTGCATAAAGAGTTTATCCTCTTCTGATCAGCCGGAACAGCAGAAGGATAAGTATTGCACCACCGGTGGCTATCAGGATGCTTTTAATATCAAATCCCGATACTGTACCGATACCCAGAGCAGATCCCAGGTATCCTCCGAGGAGTGCACCACCGATACCAAGCAGAACAGTTATGATAACCCCGCCACGTTGTCTGCCCGGCATAATGAATCTTGCCAGCAATCCTACGATCAATCCCAAAATGACCCATGATAAAATTGCAATAAGCTGATCATTCATGATAATAAGTATTTTAAAATGTAACAAGAAATAAAACTCAGATTTGACAATACAATATAATAATCTTCATTGTCTTTTCTGACCGGCACGATATTTTTTTTAACATTTACAATATAATTTAGATTTTTGGGTTTCTATGTAAACAAAAAAGTATATATTCGCGGCGATTTTTTTGAGAGATAAAAACAATATCCAAAATAAATCAGGAAGTTGTCAAACAGATTCAGGATTAAAAACAATTAAAAAAATGAAAAACAGAATGTTGATGGGATTTGCTGCCATTTTAATGGTTGCTTTCCTTGCTAGTTGCGGAAAAGTTCCGCAGGCTCAGATTGATGCTACCAACGCAGCTATTGAAGCTGCCAAGGCTGCTGAAGTAAATGTTTATCTGCCCGATGAATTTGCAAAAGTTCAGGATGCGATGAACGCAGTTCTTGCTGATGTTGAAACCCAGAAATCAAAGCTCTTCAAGAAGTTCGGTGATGCCAAACTGAAACTTGATGAAGTAACAAATATGGCTAATCAGGCTGCTGCAGGTGTTGCTGCAAAAAAAGAAGAAGTTAAGAATCAGACCCAGACTCTTTTGAATGACATTAAAACTGTCGTGGAAGAGAACACCAGGCTTATTCCTAAACTTCCGAGAGGAAAAGAGGGTGCTCAGGTGATCGAACAGATCAAGGCAGACCTTTCAAGTGTTGAAAGTGCAGTAGCAGAAGCTCAGGATCTTTTCAACAAAGGTTCATTCATGGATTCAATGAACAAGATCAAATCAGCAAAAGCGAAAGCTGACGGCCTTAACAGCGAAATCAAGGAAGCTCTGACAAAAGCCAGAATCAGGTTTTAATTAAATCCCGGATGCTTCATAAAAAAGGAAGCTGATAAAAAAGTATTTTAACCGCAAAGGGCGCTAAGTCCCGATAGCTATCGGGAGATCAAAGTCCGCAAAGATATTTTTATAAAATAAGTTACTTTGCATACTTTGAGTCTGCTGATAACAGGCACTTAATTTCTTAGCGATCTTTGCGGTTGATTTTTTAATGTCAGTTAAACTCTTCCCGGTTTTTAAAATATCCGATATGAGAAAAAAAGTCAGGAATGTATTGATTATAATACCCGTTTCGCTGGTCCTTCTGACTGCGGGATTCCTGTTCTTTTATCCTGTTCCTGACCCCCCGGCACTTATGATCGGTTCAGCCCGGGATTCATTATCTCTTGCACTGAAAAACGAAGCTGACCGTTATTCACCGGGATTATATAAATATGCGCTTGCATCTTTTGATTCCGCTATGTCGGTATGGAGGAGCGAAAACGAAAGGTTCATCTATGCCAGGAATTTTGATCTGGCCGAAGATTATGCAAAACTGGCAGCCAGGATTTCTGATCTTGCATACCGGAACACTATTGGTCTCAAATCGGAAATGAAGGCCGGACAGGCTCAGATTATAGATTCTCTTAATAGCCTGGTAAAAAAGATCAATGAGCGTTACAACAGCTTTCCTTATTCTTCTGAAATACGTGCCAGAATATCCCGGGGCAAAATGCTGCTGAAAGATGCTGAAACAGCTTATGCTGCAGGACTATATCTTGAAGCCGATACATGCCTGTCGGAATCGGGGAACCTGCTTTTATCGTCATGGGAATTTGCAGATCTCAATTTAAGAGAGTACTTTCAGTCCTTTCCTCAGTGGGAAAAATGGATCAGCAGAACTATAGCAGCTTCAAGAACAAGCGGCGACTATTCGATAATAATTGACAAATTCTCCAGGAAGCTCATCCTTTATCACGGCGGAAAGAAAATTAAAGAATATTCAGCAGAATTAGGTAAGAACTGGGTAGGTAATAAAAGAGTAAAGGGAGATATGGCTACTCCCGAAGGAATGTATAAAATCGTAAAAAAACTGGACGGAAATAAAACAAAATACCATAAAGCACTTCTCCTCAATTATCCCAATAACGAAGATTCGGCAAGATTTAAAAGGGATATCTCAAACGGATCCCTTCCTGCTGATTCCGATATCGGAGGACTGATCGAAATCCATGGCGACGGAGGAAAAGGAGCTGACTGGACAGAAGGTTGCGTTGCACTTACAGACAAGGATATCGATTCAGTTTTCAGATATGTCAGAATAGGAACTCCGGTCACAATTGTAGGATCGGTAAACAATTTAGAATTAGTTATGGAAAAGTGAATATCGAGATATGACTGACCTGAACAAATTTCATATCAATACGGAGGCTATCCGGGACAGTGCCGATAAAATAATAAGGGAACTGAAGAACCGGATCTCATTATTACCCGGGAAAATAAGGGAAAATGAGAAACTGATAAGTGTTCTCAAAAAAACATTCCTCATAACTGTAATAATATCAGGAATCCTCTTCCTTTCAGCCTTTTTCATATATATCGTTCCTGCACTGCAGGAACTCCCGTCAGGGGGTAAAACAGCCCTGACGAATAATCCCGATTTACGGAAGGATCCTTCCTATAAGAAAATCCTTACACAGTTAAACAGGGATGCAGAGAGATTATCCAGACGATATAATTCCTATACATCCGGTCAGTCATATCTGGTAATAAATACAACCGATAATCTCTTTCATCTTTACAGGAACAAAAAGCAGATAAGGGAAGGATTCTGCAGTTCAGGCAGTTATAAAATGCTCCAGACACAGGAAGGCCGAAGCTGGATATTCAAAACGCCCAAAGGCAAATTCCGTATACAGGGAAAGACAGTTAATCCGGTCTGGACAAGGCCTGACTGGGCATTTGTGGAGGAAGGATTGCCGATACCTTCCCGCGACCATCCCTCAAGATATGAATATGGTGTACTTGGGGATTATGCACTCAGTCTTGGTGACGGATATCTCATACATGGTACAATATATAAAAGGTTTATCGGCATGCCCGTGACCCACGGGTGCGTAAGGCTGGGTGATGAAGATCTTGAAGTTATCTTTAAAACACTCAGTGTAGGATCAAAAGTCTATATTTTCTGAGTATTATCTTATGGAAACAGGAGTCAAACCCATAATGTTCCGGAAAAAACTTCCCTTTATCATTCTGATGATAGTAACAGGACTGTATATGATCTATCATTTGATAATGGCATTGTCGGCTCCTTCAAATAAACTGAATGATATAAGGACTTCTTACGGATTTGTTCAGAATAAAAAGAATCCGCTTGATGAAAGGATCCTTTCCGATTCAGCCTACCTGGCCCTCCTCAGGGAGAAAGCATATTATCAGTCGAGGGTCACAATGGCGGCCACCGATTCAATTTACATGACTATCAACCTGGCTGACAGTACGGCCAATCTTGAAATAAGCGGAGTCGTTGTGCATACAGCTGATATAAAGAAGAAAAAAATAAGCCGCATTCTTACCAGGAATGAGTATTCCGTTCTTAATATGTTTTCGAGTCCCTTTGTGATTGCCGGGGATATTTCAACTATTAAAAAGGAGCCGCTCATGATAAAGATGGCTCCGAAAGACACATCTGAATATCAACCTGATATAATACCCGATACAGCCGATTATGAACCTGTAAATTTCATCCTTAAAATGGAAAACGGAGTTAAGATTTATATCTACCAGGATGAAAAATTAAAACCCGGAGATAATTTTCACAGGTTTATGTTTGATCTTCGCGACAGGTTAAGAACGACATTGTCAGCAATTATCAGGACAATTACCTTCAAAGTTCCGGAATATAATCCATATATAAGGATCAGGCTTCCAAGGGCCGATGCAAAGAGGATTTACAGAGCTCTTCCCTATCACGGGCAGGTAGGGGTATACAGATAAAAAATCTTTCCCCGCACCTATGCCTGCGTATTGAAAAAAAATGTAGGTTTGGATCATACTCTTAGAAAATTCAGGCTTACATGGCACGATTCACTGGGATCATTGGGATAATAGTTATTCTCGCACTTGCTTACTTATGGTCGAATAACCGTAAAGCGATAAACTACCGGCTGGTTTTTACCGGACTGGGTCTGCAGCTTGCCCTGGCAATATTCATTCTGAAAGTCCCTCTCGGACAGAAAATCTTTTACTGGCTTGGAAAGGTCATCAATAAACTTCTTGATTTCTCACAGGAAGGAGGTTTATTTGTCTTTGGCGATCTTACAAAAATATCTGAGATACTTCCTCCCACAATGGTTTCAGGAGGTGTTTTTCTCTTCATACTGATACCCACTATAATTTTCGTATGTGTTCTTGTTGCTATGGCATATCATGTGGGACTTATGCAGAGAGTCGTTGCACTTATTGCCCGCTTCGTCCACTGGGCAATGAGAGTAAGCGGAAGCGAGGCTCTGTCGAATGTTGCCAGTGCATTTGTAGGTCAGGTCGAAGCGCAGATAATGATAAGACCATACCTTTCGGGAATGACAATGTCGGAATTGCTGGCATCAATGACCGGCAGTATGGCATGTATTGCAGGCGGGGTAATGGCTGTATATATTTCAATGGGCGTCCCGGCATCATACCTTCTTGCTGCAAGTCTGATGGCTGCACCAGGTGCCCTTGTGATATCCAAAATAGTATTCCCCGAGACACAGGTCTCGGAGACAAAAGGCAAAGTAACCCTCGAAGTTAAAAAAGAGCATGCAAACATTATGGATGCAATATCACACGGAGCATCCGACGGCTGGAAAATCTCAACAAATGTAATTGCCATGCTGATCGGGGTTATTGCTCTCGTAGCTCTTGCTGATGCCCTTCTCGGATATTTAGGACAGCTCCTCTCGCTTATGGGTGCTTCACTTGACTTTATGGGTCTGGATGTAGATAATTTGCGACTTAAAGATGTTTTCGGACTTTTCTTCTCACTTTTTGCAATTGTTATGGGAGTACCTGTTTCAGAATCATTTGAGGTAGGTTCCCTTATGGGCACTAAAATGGTGATAAACGAATTCGTGGCGTATTCTGATCTTTCACCCATGATCGCGGCAAATGCACTAAGTCCGAAAGCTATAGTTATTGCCAGCTTTGCACTCTGCGGATTTGCTAATTTCAGCTCAATTGCCATCCAGATTGGAGGGATTGGAGCCATGGCACCAAGCCGGAAAGCCGACCTGGCCAGACTCGGATTCAAGGCAATGATCTGCGGTACAATGGCATCTTATATTTCTGCATCGCTTGCAGGAATATTACTGTGAGGAACAGAATAAGCCGCTGTCATATGCGATAACCTGAGATCCTCATCATAAAAACGGAAAGATGGAGAGCTATCTCAAAAAGTTAATTGAAACGGGTGAGAACCAGCATCTTGATTTTAAGTACTGCGTTTCAGACAGCAGGAAGATTTCAAGGACATTAGTTGCATTTTCAAATTCAGACGGAGGAAGGTTACTGATAGGTATCAGAGATAACGGGAGCGTTGCAGGCATTCAGTCCGACGAAGAGATATATATGGTCGATACAGCCGCACAGATATTCTGCCGGCCGGAAATAACATATAATATAAAACAGCATACTTCAGGAGTCAAAACATTTCTTGAAGTTGAGGTCGCCAGAGGAAATCACAGGCCATACCAGGCACAGGATGAATCCGGCAGATGGATAGCCTATTTCAGGAATAATGACCAGAACCTTGTTGCAAACAGAATACTTCTTCAGGTCTGGAGGAAAGAGGAAAAACCGTCAGGTGTGCTGGTGAAATTCGGGAAAGCTGAAAATGCCCTGATGGATCATCTTACAAAAAATGGTTCAATAACATTTTCAAAATTCAGGAAAATTGCGAAAATATCATCTTACAGGGCAGAATCGATAATTGCAAATCTGCTGATATTCAAGGTTCTGATTATGAAAGCGTCGGAAAAAGGATTTACATATGAAATAAATCCTGAAGATCCGATGCAACTGTTAAACGAAAAAACGGGATATGGAATTCAGCAATAAAGTTGTTATTGTAACAGGCTCAGGCAAAGGAATCGGCCGGAGTATTGCAATGAGGTATGCAGCAGAAGGTGCAAAGGTTGTGATTGCAGAAAAAGACACTGCGTCCGGAGCCTCAACAGAAAGAGCTATCCTTTCCTCAGGCGGCATGGCACTCTTCATCCGGACTGATGTAAGCGATCCATCACAAATAATAAAGATGATCAGGCTTGCTTCAGAACAGGCCGGAATTGTCAATATCCTCATAAATAATGCAGGCATTTCGGAATGGAAATCTCCTTATCAGATCACGGTTGAGGAATGGGATAAAATAATAAATACAAATCTGAGGGGTGCTTTTCTCTGTTCACGCGAAGCAGCGGCAATAATGCGTGAGCACGGTGGAGGATCGATCGTGAACATTGCATCCACAAGGGCTTTTATGTCGGAGCCTGATTCAGAAGCTTATGCTGCAACAAAGGGCGGAATAGTAGCTTTGACCCATGCACTGGCAGCCTCTTTTTCGAAGGATAATATAAGAGTGAATTGTATCAGTCCGGGCTGGATAGAGACCGGAGATTACGGGAAATTAAGGGATATTGATCATAAACAGCACCTGTCAGGCAGGGTGGGAAAGCCTGAAGATATAACTGAAGCCTGCATTTATCTGACGAAAAAAGGGAATGATTTCATTAACGGAGCAAATATTATTATCGACGGAGGGATGACCAGGAAGATGATATATGAACCCTGAAATTATCTGAATAGCCATCCCGCTGCTTTTATTTGCTTACCGGTAAATGCATCATTCGCTCCTCAATGAACGCTGCCATCTCACTAAGCGGCATTTTCTGAACTACATAATAATGTCTGCCCTCGGTATCACTTATCCATTCATTTGAACCATCCTCTTTCACAATTATCTTTCCCCTGACCGTATCGAAAAAACCATCAGTCCCATAAACGGCTATCAGCACAGCAGTCTGATCCCAGCTCATTCTGCCATTCTTATCTTCAGGGGACATAGGTATGCTTATTCGGAAAACATCTTTTACAGGACTGTTTTCTACCCGTGATTCAATAAGCTTAAGTCCTGTAAAGATCTTTGATCCGATCTCAAATCCTGTAAATATGATTTTTCCGGGCCAGTTTTCGAGGGCATATTTTGATGATACCGAATCAATATAAATATTGAATTCCTTTCCTTCCGGGAAGCAGCCGGCCATTGATATCAGCCTTTTTACTTTCTTTTCAACAAGCTCCTGACCTTTAAGGGGACTATAGTTGTCGGGAGCTGATTTAAGGAGATTACTGAGGTTTGTAAGGAATCCGACGGTAACTATTGTAACGCTTTTATCAGGCTGTGTGCTCAGTATCTTTCTGTATACCTCAACAGCATCGTCAACCTCTTCAGTTGATTTTATTCTGTGCGGATATATAGCCACAATCGAGTCTGCCCAGTGCTGACCCGAGCCCATTGATGCACCTTCAGTCTTCGGGGCTCCTGCAGGAAGTTCCGCCCGGTTGAAATATGTGTTTATCACATCGATCGACGGAGCTACCAGTTCATGCTTATTGGAAGATACTGTTGCAAGGATCTCCGTTTTCCCGCTGTCTGCCATTGCATGAAGAAAAGCGAGTGCACCCACATCGTCATAATCAGGTCCCAGGTCAGTATCGAAAATGATCTTCGGGATCTCAGCGGTAGGTTGGGAACAGCTTACAAACAGGAGAAGGATGATCAGGTGAAGGAGGGATTTCATGGTTGAAATATTTTTTGTTAAAAGTAAATAAAAATATATAGCTCGCGATCAGCGGGGGGGATTACAGCCTCACTTCGTTCGGCCGTGATCCCCAATGGGGGATTACGGCCGGGCAGAATCCATTTTATCTGAAGATTCAGCGGTGCAACCCGGCCGTGATCCCTGGAGGGGATCACGGCAAAGCCAAAACAGACCCTGTCGGGTTCTGTTTATTTTACCTCAGACCCTTTTGAAAGCAAGCTTTCAGCGGGTCTTCGGTAAAATAAACAACCCCGCCTGATGGCGGGGTCTGTTTTGGCTTTGCGGAGAGAGGGGGATTCGAACCCCCGGTACAGTTACCCATACGGCAGTTTAGCAAACTGCTGGTTTAAGCCACTCACCCATCTCTCCCTTTGCCCTCCGTAGCCTTGGCGAAGGAGGACTTTGCCCTCCGTAGCCTTGGCGA
>CAYQZL010000156.1:0-9854 GCA_964421975.1 uncultured Rikenellaceae bacterium | reverse complement strand
TAACCTACTTAAGTATAATCATAAACTATAATGAAATGAGCAGACCGGTAACATAATTCACAGGCCAGTGTGCTGAACTCCCGCTGGAAAGAGTATGTCAGAAAACAAAATCCTTCGGATATCGTGGACAGGAGCTGGCATGCTGGGGAGATCATTTTGAAGTAAATAAGGCAGATGATGCTTATTGTAAGGCAAAGCGTAAGCTTCTTGACAAATACGAACTGAAGCTTTTCGCTATTTCCAATCATCTGGTAGGACAGGCGGTAGCCGACAGGATTGATGATCGTCACAAGGGTATCCTTCCCTCATATGTATGGGGAGATGGGAAGTCTCATGGAGTAAGAAAACGTGCTGCCGAAGAGATGATAAGAACAGCTGAAGCGGCCAAACGGCTGGGCATATCGGTCGTTAACGGTTTCACCGGCAGTCCGATATGGCATCTGGCATATTCATTCCCCCCTAATCCTCCAAAAATGATAGATGATGGGTTCAGGGAATTTGCCAGGTTATGGAAACCCATTCTGGATGCATATAAAAAACTTGACATCCGCTTTGCACTTGAAGTACATCCTACGGAGATCGCATTTGATATTGCTTCAGCAAAAAGAGCACTGACAGCTCTGAAAAATCATCCTGCATTCGGATTCAATTACGATCCGTCACACTTCGGATACCAGGGAGTGGATTATATAGAATTCATTCACACTTTCAGTGACCGTATCTTCCATGTACACATGAAAGATGCAGGATGGTCTGATTCTCTGTGCGAGGCAGGTGTTTTCGGCGGACATACCGAATTCGGGACCAAAGGCCGGTACTGGGATTTCAGGAGTCCGGGCCGTGGCAATATTAACTTTGAAGAGATAATAAGAGCTCTTAACAGGATCGGATATCAGGGTCCGCTGTCGATTGAATGGGAAGACAGCGGAATGGATCGTGAACATGGTGCAAGGGAAGCCTGCGAATTTGTCAAATCGATCGATTTCCCTCCTTCGGAGATAGCTTTTGATTCAGCTTTCGAAAAATAGATCTGTCAGACTGCAAATCATTTAACAAATAAATAAATAACCCTATGGATACTGCTATCAGGAAAACACAATTATTCAATGCAAGCTGTGTTGCATTGGTTGTAACAGCACTGACCTTTGCAACAAGAGGATCTTTTGTTGAAGCATGGGCAACTGAGTTCAATCTTACACATACCCAGGTGGGATGGATAGTCGGAACCGCTTTCTGGGGCTTTACACTCGCTATGGTGTTCGGAGGCCCGCTTGTGGATATTATCGGTCTTGGACGTATCATTGCCATAGCTTTCTTATGCCATGTCATTGGCATTGTCCTTACAATAGTTGCCACCGGATTCTGGACTCTTTTCATATCCACACTCTTCATAGGTGTGGCTAACGGAAGCGTTGAAGCCGCATGTAATCCATTAATCACCAGCATGTATACCGATGAGAAGACAAGACGTCTCAACCGCTTCCATGCATGGTTCCCGACAGGAATAGTGATAGGAGGACTTATTGTTTATTTATTCAATAATATAGGTCTTACCGACTGGAGATGGGCAATGGCTATCATGCTACTTCCTACTTTTGCATACGGATTCATGTTCCTGAATAAGAAATTCCCGGAAACGGAACGGGTTACTTCAGGATATTCATACAAGGACATGTTGAAAGCATGCTACAGTCCCCTGTTCCTTTTCATGGCATTCTGTATGATACTTACTGCATCAACCGAATTAGGCACAAACCAGTGGATAGCTGCCCTGCTTGCCAATGTATCAGATAATCCTATCCTGCTTCTGGTATGGATATCGGGAATAATGGCCCTGGCAAGGCAATTTGGCGGAACATTCGTACATAATACACGATCTACGGTGATCCTTCTGTTCTCGGCAATCCTTGCATTCGCAGGAGCTTTGATGATGGGTTATGCACAGGGAGCTGTTATGGTGTTTGCTTCGGCTGGGATATTTGCCCTGGGAATAGCTTTCTTCTGGCCGACAATGCTTGGATTTGTATCTGAGAATATAGCACAGAGCGGTGCACTGGGACTGGCAATCATGGGTGGAATCGGTTTCCTTGGCGGTGCAATAGCCCAGCCTGTTCTGGGCGCTATTTTTGATGCACAGACAGCTGCTTCTGTTCCGGCCGGACAGGTACTGGAAGTACTTAAAAATGCCGCGCCGGGAACTGCCGAAGCTGCATCTTATGCCCAGGCACAACTTGCAGGAGGAGCCAATACACTCAAATTCGTGTCGATTGTCCCGGCTTTACTGATAATCTTTTTTACATTTTTACATTTCAGAAAAACCAAAAAAGCATAAATCCCCTTTGTGTCCTTCGTGTGAACTTAGTGCTCTTTGTGGTTAAATAAAAAAGCTTCTTAACCACAAAGGGCACTAAGGTAAACACTAAGAGCACTAAGGAAGAAGAAACAAATTAATCACTTAAATAAATAAACATGGGAAAAATTAAAATGGGAATGATAGGCGGCGGTATCGGTGCATTCATCGGAGATGCGCATCGCCGTGCTTCAAGAATTTGTAATGAATTTGAACTTGTAGGAGGTGTTTTCGACATCGACTATGAAAAAAGCAAAGAATTTGCTGCCAGGGAAGGCATAAGCCCCGACCGTTGTTATGTAAGCGTTGATGCAATGATAAAAGCCGAACTGGCAAAACCTGCTGATGAAAGAATACAGGTTGTGTCAATCGTTACTCCTAATGCCCTTCATTATCCTCAGGCAAAAGCATTTCTCAGTAACGGATTTCATCTTGTCTGTGAAAAACCGATGACTATGACTGTAGAAGAAGCTCTCGACCTGGAACAGCTTGTCGCAAAAACCGGGCTTACATTTGCTCTTACACATACCTATACAGGATATCCGATGGTAAGACAAATGAGGGAAATGATAGCCAAAGGTGTCCTTGGGACAATCCAGCGTATTGATGCACAGTATTACCAGGGATGGATTAATGCGATCATCCACGGGACAGGCAGCAGGATAACAGGAGTCTGGAGACTTGATCCGAAACATGCCGGTGTAAGCAGTTGTATGGGCGATATAGGCGTACATGCTTTCAATCTTATTGAATATACGACAGGACTCGAGGTGGAAGAGGTATTATCAGATCTGAATCCGGTGAAGGAAGATATTAAACTCGATCTGGATGGTACTGTTCTTCTGCGTTTCGGCAAAAAGCTCAAGGGTGTCATCCGGGCAAGTCAGGTCTGCGGCGGACTTGAAAATGATATTGTCATTTCTGTTTACGGATCAAAGGCCAGCCTCAGATGGGAACAGGAGAATCCGAACTATCTGTATATGTTCAGTGACACGGAACCGACAAAGGTCTTCAAACCGGCACATGGTTATAATGAAAAAATGGCATAGGAAGGCCAGACAATGCCTGCAGGACATCCGGAAGGGATCTATGAAGCACTTGCCAATATATATAAAGGTACAGCCAGATCGATCCGCGGGGAAAAATTCACTCCGGGAGAATTCCCGACAGTGCATGATGGTGTCAGGGGTATGAAGTTCATACATGCAGTTGTCAACTCCAACACTAAAGGGAATGTGTGGGTGACAGTATGACGCAAATAATTATTTTTTCTTTTTCAGAAGGAAGAATGCGACCGCTCCAACAACCACAACTGCTCCGATTATTATTGCTATAGTTCCGGCGCTTCCTTTTTCCTTGCCCGAAGCTGATGAATCATCATCCTCAATATCATAATAAGTGGTGGGTTTTGCATCAGTATCAATATTGACAGTGTCCTTCTGTGGTTTGGGCTGATCCTGTGAGAAGGAAGGAGTCAATGCACCAAATGCAAATAATGTTGCCAGCGATAATGTTAATAATGCTTTTTTCATATCAGATGTTTTTATAATTATTTAATAGTATCGGCAATTTTATAATACCTCTCAGCTTTTTCCGGATCTTCATTAATGTATGTATCAGCCAGTGCAATGATTGCTGGTTTGTACTCCGGATTCATCTTCAGACATTTTCTTAACAGGTTTCTGGATTTTTTATTGTCCTTTCCCGTGTATAATCCTGCCAGTTCAACATATGCCTGAAAATATTTCCTGTTATAATTAATCAGTCGCTCATAATACATTGCAGCAACTTCCATATTGTCACCAACCTTTGCAATATTTCCCAGATACATAAGTATCGGTTCACAGAAAGGATTGATCTCCAGGCCTTTCTTTAAAGCAGAATCCGCCCGGGCGTAAAATCCCTCATTATACAATGCCCGTGCAAAATTATAAAAAATCATTTCATCTTTATCATAGTATTGCAATGCTCTTTCATAATGGACAATGGCATCAGCAGAACGTTCCTCCTCAAGTGCCATGTAACCGTGGAAATCTTCCCTGTTCTTCCTTTCAAGGATAATACCCACAGGCACATCATCGGCATAAATGGTATGCAATACATCCGAAGGCGGCCAGATTCCGTTCTTAAGCTGATAAGGATGAATATAACGGTTCGCTATTATAGCATAATCCCAGTTGTACTGGCTCCTTTCCTCATGCCTGAAATAAAATGTCTTTATTCCGGGATATTTCCTGAATGACCATTTTACCGGATATGTTGCTCCCACAACAGCTGAATCGATACCTTCTTCATTCAGAAGATCAATAAGCCATCCGGAAGCTTCTGTCTGGCTGACATAGTAATAATCCGTTTCATAATCCCCGTAAGCACCCCTGAGCCCCCCTGTCAGCTGATTATAATACATGTACTCATAAGGATGATTCTTTATCATGAATTTCACAGGATGCAGGCCGGAAATTATTATCAGGGCTACAATTGCCCATTTAAAATAACGTCCTGGAGCAGCCTCAGCCAGGTAAGCAAGTCCGCCTGCAGCTATCAATATAACAGAGGGATACAAAAAAAGAAACTGTCTCCATGAACTATACAGATTTGATTTCTTTATAATGACAAATATCATGGGGAACAGTAAGGTAAAGACTATCATCAGGTAAATAAGCAATTTCCCCGACCGCACTGCCTTTCTGAAGAAAATCACAAAGAAAGCTGATCCTGCAAGTACTACCAATGGTATAGTAATTCCCATTGATTTGGGTATATAATACCATGGCATAAAATCGGACCATTCATTCTTTCCCTCGAAGATCTGCCGGAATGTTCCGGGAAAATGAGCCATGAAATGATATGATTCGAGTACGTTCCTGACAGGGCTCTGCAATGCATATGGCCATAATAGTATCCCCAGGTAAAATCCTGCTCCCGAAATAAATACAAGGATCAGCATTTCTGTCAGGATCTCATTAAGGCTGAACCTGTTTCCCCTAAAATATGACCGAAGCCTTAATATTATCCAGAACAGGAAAAGATAACAGATCAGAAGTATTCCGACAGGCCTGATGCTTATTGCAAAACCTGTGCTAATAATAACAGGTAAAATGTATTTACGGGATATTTTACTGTCATCCATAAGCATTTTCAGGATGAAAAAGATTCCTGCAATATATGAAAGGGCAAAGGGTATGTCCTTGAGATTATTTAGGGAATGTCCTGTAAATGTTGGTGAAACAGCAAACAGGAACAAAACCAGCAAGCCTGTACGGTATCCCGATATCCATACTCCAAACAGTGCAGTTATAAAAACTGCAAGCCAGCCTGCAAGAGAGCTCATCAGGTGTCTGAAGCGATAAGCATCCTCAATGGCAAACCATTTAATCAGAATGGTTACTACATTATCATAGGACTGCCCGTAGTATTTAAGATTTGTAACAGGTGTGTCGAGGGCCGATCTGTCGTGGCCATGAGTAGCAAAGTAATTATAAACCGCTATGGAATGATCATAATGCAGGGTATCATCACATGATATCCCTGCATCCCTGCTCAGGAAGATCATTAAAATCAGATAAAATGCTGAAGTGATGAAGAAGATATTTTTCAATCCTGCATTTTTCATCATTATTCTGCATTTTCATCATAGTATTTTCTTGCAAAATATATGGGCCGGTTTTGTGACTCCTTGTAATTTCTGTAAACATATTCACCAAGTATTCCCAGAAATACAAGTTGAATAGATCCCAGGAAATAAAGACTTAACAATGTTGAAGACCATCCCGGAATTGCTATTCCGGTTATCTTTGCGATGACGACATAAATCCCTGCACCAAGAAAAACGAGTGTTCCCACAGTACCAAGGATCAGGCAGATCCTGATGGGATATCTTGAAAAGGAAAATATTGCATCACCAGCAAGAATAAATAGTCTTCTGAATGTCATCTTAGGCATTCCTTTATAACGATCGTCCCTGACATATTCCACGGAACCCTGACTGAAACCTATAAGGGTTCGCAGACCCGGGAGATAGCGGACTTTCTCTTTCATCGACAAAATGGCATCTACTGCGATCCGTCTCATTATGGAAAAATTCCCGTAGTTCCCTATATTCTTAAGATCGCCTATGTGCCTAAACAGGACATGAAAGATCCGTGATGAAAGATTACGGCTTTTATTTCCTTTTCTGCCGGTCCTTTTGCCGCAGACAATTTCCAGATCCTCCTCAAGCATCTTATTATACATATCTTTAAGAACCTCCGGAGGATCCTGCAGGTCACCGTCCATCATCCCCACAATATCTCCCCTTGAATATTCCAGTCCGGCTGTATATGCTGCCTGATGCCCGAAATTTCTTGACAGGGCAAGCAGTTTTATCCGTTTATTCTTCTCCCTGTATTTCAGAATCAGTTTTACGCTGTTGTCAATGCTTCCGTCGTCGACAAATATCACCTCATAATCGGAGGTAAACGATTCGATAGCTGATATTGTACGTTTTATCAGTTCATCGATCAGTTTCTCCTCATTGAATATGGGTATTACGAGCGAAAACATTGTAAGAGGCGCTTATTGTGCATTCAGTCTTTCGAGTGCAAATCCGGCTTCATCTTCCAGTTCAGGAACTGCCATAAGTTGTTTTACAGCACTTATGCAATAATCAGATCCCATCCAGCTCAGTTCGCGGAGCATAAGTTTTTTGGCTTCAGCGGTAGCCGCACTGTTTTTCAGGATCTTTACCATTTCTTTCTCCAGTTTCAGCAGTTTTGCAGGATCTCCTGCGGCATCACTTATCTTATCCTGAATGTATGTATAATAACGTGTACTTTTCGTGATATCATACTCTGCAATCATTCTGAAGGCATCTTCAGTGGTTATTTCGCTGAATCCGGGTCTGAGAACGACAGCAGCTGCCGTCGGGAAATCACTTGGTACCTCCTGTGTAACAGTTCCCGTTGCGGCCCATTCTGCACCCCGTTGTAATGTGACAATAAATCCGGTGCACTGCATTGCCGGACCTCCGCCTTCTTCGGCATGACCGATCAGGGTATGAAATATTCTTCCATTTCCATATTCGAGGGCAAGCAATAAAGGTTCGCTTCTGCCTGTACCTTTAAAGGCAGTATCCGCAAATGCTGTTGCCAGTACCTGCATATTCTTTGCCGGGCCTCTGAGCTGCTGGTAAAGTTCATCTTTTCCATGCATCCATCTTACCGGCAATCCCTTTGTAACAGGGTGCTCCGTATTCCTTGTTCTCATCTCGAATTCATGTGCCGGACCATGTGATCCTGCCGGCCCTGCTGCTGTATCAGTCACAAGGTTGTTACCCCGATAATATACATATGGTCCGTCTTTTTCGTTACGGTCTTTCCAGCCGCCAAGACCGGTCATCTCATTATACTCTTTCCAGTCGGGAAATGCCATGCAGGAAGCATGGTAAACAACAACACCACCCCCGTTCCTGACAAAATCCACAAATGCCGTTTTTGTCTTTTCTGACCATGAATCACCTACATAATCAAGAACAACAACATTATATTTTGTAAAATCGGGATCAAACAATGACATATCTCCGCCCTCCTGAGGGGTCGTCATAATATCAACCGTAAACAGTCCTGTTTCTTCCAGTATCTGTCCGAGTACGGGGGAACTAAGTTTCCAGTCATGATTGTTCTGTCCCGTAATAATCAGAGCATTATTTGCCGGCTTTTCAGTACAGGAATTAATAAATGGTATAAGTAAAGCTGCAAGTAATACAGATAAATATTGTTTTTTCATTTTTTGTAATGTTAAACGGTTGGTAATGTCCATGGTTTACGGTAAGGTCTGCTGAGAAGTCTTGCAGCACGCGTATTTCCGATGATCTCTTCTTTTTCCGGATCCCATTTTATCGTTTCGCCGGTTGTCATTGCTATTTCTCCGAGCAAAGCAACTGAAATAGCCCTGTAAGCCGGTTCTATAGGCGCTATGGCCTGATTTCCTGATTTCACTGAATCGACAAAGTTCTGCCAGTGATTTTCACTCTTATAGAGATGTATTTCGTTTTCACCTATAACCTCATTTAATATTTCAGGTTTTGAAGCTGTAAGTACATTTCCCCTGTCGGTATGTACCCAGCCCAGATCGCCATACCATGTAGTACCCATTCCATGCTCGAGTCTTGATGAATTGGCAACCCTCATTTCAATACCATTTGCATATTTACATATGAAATCATATTCCACGGGTGCATTATAAATTCCCTCGGGCGGGTATACACCTGTTCCGGAAATTTCAACCGGACCGGTATGTTCGAGACCGGCGCCCCAGTTTGCAATATCTATATGATGTCCGGCCCAGTCGGTCAGCTGCCCCCCTGAATAATCGAGGATCCATCTCCAGTCCCAGTGAGAAACACCCCGGTATGGCACTTTTGGTGCAGGTCCGAGCCACATTTCCCAGTTAAGTTCGGGAGGGACCTCTTTTACAGGCGGTGTACCAATACTTCTTCCGCCATCAGGCAAACCAACAACAATTTTTGATACCTTGCCTATCCTGCCGTTGATGACCAGTTCGGCCCCTTTGTGAAAGTGAGCCTGTGACCTCTGCCAGCTGCCTGTCTGCCAGATTATATTGTTCTTTTTAACTGCAGCAACGATCGTTTGTCCGTCACTGATGGTTCTGCATATCGGCTTCTCTCCGTATACATTCAGTTTCTTGTTCACTGCTGCAGTATAGATAATACCGTGCCAGTGATCAGGCAGGGCTATTGATACTGCATCAGGTGTTTCCTTTTCGAGGAACTCCCTGAAATCCGCATATGTACGGCAGTCATCACTTTTGTTTGCCATATCCACAACCTGTTTTGCCCTGTTGAGCCTTACTGCGTCTACGTCACAAACTGCAACAAATCTGACTGCATCTTTCAGTCTCAGGAAATCCCTCATATTGGCCATTCCCTGTGATCCGGTACCAATTGCTCCTATAACCACGCGGTCTGACGGAGCTGTTTTTCCCCCCATTCCCATCACTGAGGAAGGAATGATCTCGGGGATCACAAACGCTCCTGCAGCTATCGCAGCCGAGCGCCTGATGAATTGTCTTCTTGATGTTTTGCCTGACATAATATTTAAATTATCTGACCTTTAAATGCCGGTTGTACTGTTGTTATTACGGGAGTTCCCGGGACAGGGGTCTCAAATACCATATCTACTTTCCCGAACTCCAGTTTTGAAGGACCAAGATCCATATCCGATTTCAGTATCTCATCCCATGTTATCGCCCGTCCCGTATATGCTGCAGTCCTGCCCATAATGGCAGCGAGCGTCGAATATGCAGTTGTCTCTGCTTCATTCACATAATTACCTGTGCGGATCGCATATACAAGATGCATATGCTCCTGAACATACGGCGGAATGACGATCTGGTTCATCGGATTACCATTCTCATCCTCCGGGTATTCAAACTGCCATTTAATATTTCCCTTAAGATCCCATATGGTATTCTGACAGTTTGTATATCCTTCCGTACCCATTATCAC
>CAYQZL010000155.1:0-9983 GCA_964421975.1 uncultured Rikenellaceae bacterium | reverse complement strand
CTACACCCTATCCTACACTCTTTCCCTACACGACGCTCTTCCGATCTTATGTCTAAAGATCAATTCTCCGGTCATTATTTTTTTTTGTGTTTCCGTGATGTTTCTATGTAAGCCTTGAGATAGATCAGGCTTACAACAAGAAAAATAATTCCCAGCATCAGCAGCATAATAAATACCACAACCGGGTTTCCGTATTCAGGTACGGGATATTTTATTCTTGTAATGAATCCGAGTATCGTAAAAATGATAATGATTATTGATAAGATCAATCCGAATACTACCCTGGTCAGATCAAATATTCTGGTTGTTCTGTAAAATCCTGAGTTCCTGAACTGGTTGTAGGAGGCATGAGCATACGCACTGGCACGCTGTCTTGCCCTGTTTTGCATTGATCTTCTCCATTCATCCATGGCTACAGAGAATGCATTGTCATTCTTTAATCTGTCAAAATTTGCGATCAGGAATTCATAGGCTTCAGTAACCAGAATGAAATTTTCCCTGGCATCAGGAGAATGGTTGAGATCGGGATGGAACATACGTGCTTTAAGCCTGTATGCTTTTTTTATTTCAGCTATTGAAGCATCAGTGTTCAAGCCCAGCACCTTAAAATAATCCTGATAATTCATCCCATCCCTCTTAAAGGAAATACGTTACAATTAACGAATTATTTCGGGGATTGGCTAAGGAATCAATCATTTTCTTCGTATATTTTAAGAATTCTTAATTTAATGGTTCAGCTTCGGATCACATATAGGAATGGCCTGATTAACAGTAAAAAATAAAATATATAAAACTATATGACCAACTTAAATCTGTATTGATATGAAGAAATATAATGTAGGTATAATAGGTTACAGCTGGGCTGCAGGTGCCCATATTGATGCCATAAACAATACATCCCTGGCCCGGGTTACAGCAATCTGTTCATCGAGGAATCTCAATGCTGCAGAGATCAGTTCCCGGCATGGCGGAACTGTTACATGTTATACAGACCTGGATACTATGTTGAAAGATCCATCAATCAATGTAGTCTCCATTTGCGGTTATCCTGCCGATCATGCAAGACAGGCAATTGCATCGGCTATTGCGGGTAAGCATCTGATAATAGAAAAACCCGTGGCACTTACATGGGATGATTGCCTTGCTGTTGAATCTGTTATTGCCAGGACAGGAGTAAAGACCTGTGTCTGTTTTGAATGTCGTTATTCGAGCCAGCTTACCGCAATAAAAGCAATTATCGATGAGGGTCTGCTTGGCCATATTCACTACGGAGAAGTTGACTATTATCATGGTGTGGGGCCATGGTACGGGCAATACCGCTGGAATATCAGGAAAGATGCTGCAGGAAGCAGTCTTCTCTCGGCAGGTTGTCATGCACTGGATGCTCTGCTCCTGTGCATGGGAAGTGAATTTGAATCTGTGACAAGCTATTCGGCATTCTCATTGAATGAGGACTTTGCCAGGTATGAATATCCGACAAGCTCGGTATCGATCATAAAATTCAAGAACGGAGCCGTGGGAAAAGTTGCTTCGGTTATAGATTGCCTTCAGCCATATTATTTCCATTTTCACCTGGTTGGCAGTGAAGGAAGCCTTCTTGATAATAAATTTTATTCCAGGAGATTACCCGGCCTGAACAAGAATAAATGGAGCGAACTTTCCGTCAAACTTCTTGATTCCGGTGATGTGTCGGATCATCCTTACCAGACTCAGTTTGAGGCGTTCTTCCAGGCCATTGATGAGAACAGGGAGATGCCTTTGACCAGTCTTAAAGACGCTCTTAAAACACATGAAATAATTTTTGCAGCTGACAGATCAGCAGCAGCTAATGAACCTGTAAAACAAAACAGATAAGGGTATTGTTATACTATCCCTGTAAATCCCATGAAAGCGAGTGCCAGGATCCCGGCAGTCACAAGGGAGATAGGGACACCCTTCATTCCTGCGGGAACATTAACCAGTTCAAGCTGCTCTCTTATACCGGCAAGGATTACCAGTGCAAGACCGAAACCGATTGCTGTTGCACCACTGTAAACAACCGATTCAAGGAGGTTGTAGTTTTTCTTGATTACAAGGATGGCAACACCCAGAACCGCACAGTTTGTAGTGATAAGGGGAAGAAAGATCCCAAGTGCCTGATAAAGCGGCTGACTTATTTTTTTCAGGATTATCTCAACCATCTGTACAAGAAACGCAATCACCAGTATATAGGTTATCGTCTGCATAAAACCGATTCCAAGCTTTTCCAGGACATAAACCTGGATCAGGTAAGTAACCAGAGTAGCAAGTACCATAACAAAAGTTACGGCTCCTGTCATCCCTGCAGCGGTGCTGACTTTGTTTGATACACCAAGGAAGGGGCATACTCCCAAAAACTGTGCCAGTACAACATTGTTGATGAAGATGGCGGATATGATTATTAAAATATATTCCATCGCTTCTATTTTGATGTTTTCCTGATCTTGTTAACAAGGGCTATCATATACCCGAGGGCAATGAATGCCCCGGGAGCCAGAATAAATACCAGGATCCCGTCGCCATTGATGAATTTATACCCTAAGATTGTTCCGCCACCTAATATTTCCCTCACGGCACCAAGCAAACCCAGTGCCAGTGTAAATCCGAGTCCCATTCCGGCACCATCAATAAATGACGACAGAACACTGTTCTTACTGGCAAATGCTTCTGCTCTTCCCAGAACGATACAGTTCACAACGATAAGCGGAATAAATATACCAAGGGTCTGGTACAGATCCGGTACAAACGCCTGCATTACCAGATCAACAATTGTTACGAACGATGCAATGATAACAATGAAAGCAGGTATCCTCACTTTATCGGGTATCACATTTGAAAGCAGTGATATGACAACATTTGATCCTATAAGCACAAAAGTTGTTGCGATGCCCATTCCCAGACCGTTCAGAGATGAAGTGGTCGTTGCAAGGGTAGGGCAGGCGCCCAGTACCAGTACGAGTATCGGATTTTCCCTGATAAAACCTTTTGTGAAATTCTGTAACTGATTCATTGAAGATCTCCTTTCTTTAAAGTATTATATGCACGCTGGACGGCATCACAAAAGGCCCGCGAACTGATTGTCGCAGCAGTGATCGCATCTATATCGCCACCATCTTTTTTTACTTTCAGCATCGATTCCCCCGGATTTTTACCGGTAAATTGTTCCTTGAATTCAGGTTCTGTCATTTTTGTTCCAAGACCGGGAGTTTCTTTATGTTCAAGAATAGAAATGCCGATTACTGAACCATCAGGTTTAAATCCCGCCATCAGCGAAATATAACCGCTGAATCCGTTGTTTGTATATGAATTAACCGCATATCCGACAATTTCTCCGTTATTCTTTGCAGGATAAACTTCAAGGCTGTCTCCTTCTCCGGTGGCCAGTCTGAACATTTCATCATTGGGATTATTTGTAAATTCCGGTACTACCTCTCTTATGGCATTAAGCTTCTTGTTCAGAACAGAGAGAGCAATGGGTTCTTTTGTCAGTTCGTAAACAAATCCCAATCCGGCAGCGCTTACCAGAGCTATCAGGGTAAGCGAAAGTATCATATTTCTTAGTGTCGATTCCGATTTAGCCATGTTTTACCTCCTCCCCAAATCGTTTTGGTTTGATATATGCATTCATCAGGGGTACAAATGCATTCATAATCAGTATTGCAAATGATACTCCCTCAGGATATGCACCCCATATCCTTATTATTGCCGTAAGTAATCCTATTCCGCAGCCATAGATAATCATGGCTTTGGGATTCATGGGTGATGTTACATAATCGGTAGCCATGTATATTGCACCGAGCAGAACACCTCCGGCCAGAACATGAAAAATGGGATCTGCATATTTCTCAGGATTGATAAGCCAGAAGATCCCAGTGAACAACATTATGGTAACTATAATGGACATGGGTATATGCCAGGTAATGATCTTTTTATATAATAACCAGATGAATCCCAGAATAAGAGCAGCAGCTGCAACTTCTCCCATCGATCCTCCCATTTCGCCGAAGAACATTTTCGCGGGAGGTGGTATCTGAGACATTAGTTGTGAGACCGGCTCTCCGTTCTTTATGCCTTCTTTAAGTATTGCAAGCGGGGTTGCACCTGTTACGGCATCGGTATAAGCTGTATTAAATCCTGCAGGGACGGGCCAGCTTGTCATCTGAACGGGAAAAGAAATCAGCATGAATACACGTCCCGTAAGTGCCGGATTGAAAGGGTTATTACCCAGACCGCCAAAGGTCATTTTAGCTACGGCAATTGAAACAAAACTGCCGATAACAATTATCAGAACCGGGATGTTTGAAGGAAGATTGAATGCCAGAAGTAATCCGGTCACAAAAGCCGATCCATCATTTATTGTCAATGGTTTTTTGAATATGAACTTAACGATAAGGTATTCAAAAAGGACACAGGAAGCGACTGATGTTGCTGTAACTATGATGGCACTGTAACCGAAAAAGAAGATTGATGTAATAAATGCCGGTAACAGAGCAATTGCCACGCCGAACATCAGTTTTTGTGTTGTCTCATTTCCATGAATATGTGGTGAAAGGGATACCTTGAGTAGATTGCTCATCTGCAGTAATTATGTATGTGTTCTTATTTAACTAACTGTTTACGCGCCATTTTGATTACAGTTGACTTTCCAAGCCGGATATAATCGAGCAGGGGTCTACTGGCCGGACATGTAAAGCTGCACGATCCGCACTCCATGCAGTCTGTGATCCTTTCTCTTCCGGCTCTTTCAAAATCACCTTTTTCAGAGAGTGTCATCAGAAGATATGGTTCAAGATTTAGCGGACAGGCCATAACACATTTTGCACACCTTATGCATGGCATTATTTCAGACCTGGCGGATTCATCTTCCGGCATAATAACAATACCCGATGTTCCTTTTACCACCGGTACATCGGCATTGCTGAGAGCTTTTCCCATCATGGGACCACCTGAAATGATCTTGCCTGTATTTTCAGGAATGCCCCCGGCAGCTTCGATAAGGAACCTGACCGGTGTCCCGGTCCTTACATAATAATTACCGGGATCAGACAGATTTTTCCCTGTTATGGTCACTACTCTCTCAAAGAGAGGTTTGTTTTTCTGAATAGCTTCGTATACAGCAAATGCCGTTCCGACATTATGGACCACTGCGTTAACATCGAGTGGCAGCTTTCCCGAAGGCACTTCCCTTTTTGTAAGAGCTTTTATCAGTTGTTTCTCAGCACCCTGTGGATATTTGACTTTAAGCGGATGAATGGTGATACCCTGAAATCTTTCAGCCAGCCTTGTAAGATGATCGATCGCATCTTTCTTGTTATTTTCTATCCCTATAAAGGCTTTGGTTACTCTCAAAGCTTTCATAAGGATCATTGTTCCAACCATTATCTCTTCTCCCTTTTCAAGCATAAGCCGGTGATCGGAGGTAAGGTACGGTTCACATTCAGCTCCGTTTATTATCAGGGCTTCACACTTTTTTCCTGTGGGAACAGTAAGCTTGACATGCGACGGGAATGTTGCTCCACCCAACCCTACAATGCCTGCTTCAAGACATTTGTTAATGATTTCATCAGAAGAATACTTTATTTCTGTAATAAGTCCTTCACTCCTGTCTATAGTCTCAATCCATTCATCTCCCTGTGTATCGATGAAGACTGCAGTCTGCTTAAAACCCGAAGCATCAATAATGCTATCTATTTTATTTACCACACCGGATACGGATGAATGGATATTCGTGGAGACAAATCCCTTACTCAGTGCTATAACCTGTCCCGTTTTAACCTTGTCGCCCTTGTTAACAACCACAGTTGCAGGAGCTCCGATATGTTGAGAAACAGGAATGGTCACGTAGGGAGGAAGCGGAAGGAATTTGACCGGGATCCCTGATGTCAGTTTATTTTCAGGCGGATGTACACCTCCTGCGGGGAATGTTTTCAGTGTTGTTTTATTGATCATGTCAGACTTCCGGATTTACTTTTATAGTTTCGTTCTGTGCTTCTACTGCCGGTTTTCGTGGAGGAAAATTGATTTCAAGGATAGATCCGGTCGGGCATTCCTCAACACATTTCCTGCAGAAAGTGCATTTGAATGCGTCTATGTATGCAAGATTGTTTTCTACTTTCACTGCATCGAATTTGCAAACCTTAACACATTTCATACAGGCAATACATGCGACTTTACAGGCTCTTCGCGCAGGACCACCCTTGTCGCAGTTTGAACAGGCAACATATATCTTGCGGTCTTTTTTTGCTTTTTTCCTCAGCTCAATAAGGTTTCGCGGACAGGCTTTCACACAATTGCCGCATGCCACACACTTTTCATCAATTATAACAGGCAAACCTGTATTATTGTCCATATACATGGCTTCGAAGGGACAAGCCTTTACACAATCCCCTTTTCCCAGACAACCGTAAGCGCAATCCGTTTCACCCAGATAGAGGTTGTGAGCTATCCTGCAATCAGGTACTCCGTCGTAGAATGAAGTCCGGGGGCGTTGTTCCGGAGTTCCGTTACATTTAAGAACAGCAACAAGCGGATCAACTACCGGAGCCGATTTACCCAGTATTTTTGCGGCTTCTGCCATTACAGGAGCACCACCAACCGGACAGTTCAGTCCCTCGAAGGTTTCTGCCTTTACCAGTGCTTCAGCAAAATTCCGGCATCCTGCAAAACCACAACCGCCACAGTTCGCTGCAGGAAGAACAGCCTGTATCTCGTCTATCCTTGGATCTTCATATACCTTGAATTTCTGAGCAATAAAATAAAGAATGACTGCTGCAAGGAGTGCTAGCAGACCCAGGCTGATAACCGTTATAATAATTGTATGACCCATTAAAGATCTTTTATTGTGAATGTGAAAATGTTTTTGATACTGTTCCTGAAGAAATATAAGACCAGAAAATAAATACCGGTTATGCCGACAGATCCCATACCTGCCAGGAGTTCAGATCCTGTAAGGGAATTAAGTATCACAAGGGCTATGGTCAGCAGTATGAACGGTATAACATACCCCAGGAACACTGCCCTGAATCCCATTGATTTACGCATTATGACGGTAACAATATCACCCGGTACCAGGTTGTAATGTCCGGGCACTTCAATAAGCTTTTCCCTGACACCTGAGAGGCTGCAGGAACTTTTTGCATGACATCCTGAACATGCTGCTTCTGATGATATGCTGACTATGACCGAATTACCGCCGCATCTCTGAACTGTCCCTTCATGCTCTATAACTCCATCACTGTATGATCTGGTCATAAATTACTCCGGAAAAATAAACCGTAAATTTACTATTACCATAATAATAGTTGCTGCTTTTTATCAGGAAATTGGACCTGTATATTAATTTATTCCGATTTTAAATAAAAAAATTTCAGCTTATATTGCTCCATGACTGCTTTTTACTGAACAATCTTTTTAACTCATTCCTGAGAATTATATTACGTTCATTTTCCAGGAGAGGATCGTTATTAATGATGTCTTCAGCTATGTTCCTTACATAAGCAATGATCTGACCATCTCTTCCAAGATCAGATATCCTGAGATCAAAAGGGATCCCGCTTTGCATGGTTCCTTCAATATCGCCGGGACCTCTCAGTTGCAGGTCTGTTTCTGCAATTTCAAATCCGTCATTAGTTCTTGTCATTACTTCTATTCTTGCAGCAGCTTCTTTGGATATTTTCTGTGAACTGATCAGGATGCAATATGCCTGTTGTGCTCCGCGACCCACACGTCCGCGAAGCTGGTGAAGCTGTGAAAGACCGAATCTTTCAGCACTTTCTATAACCATCACGCTTGCATTAGGAATATCAACACCAACTTCGATTACAGTTGTTGCTATAAGGATATGTGCTTTACCTTCCCTGAAAAGTTTCATGGATTCTTCCTTTACAGATGGCGTCATTCTGCCATGGACGACACTTATACAATATCCGGGAGGAGGGAACAGCCTGGATATTGTGTCCCACCCGTCTTCAAGATCCTTATAATCCATTTTTTCAGATTCCTTAATAAGGGGATATACTATGAATATCTGTCTGCCTTCAGCAATCTTTAGCTTCATGAATCCGTATACTTTGTTTTTCCCGGAATCAAAGTAATGCATTGTTCTTACGGGGATCCTTCCGGGCGGAAGCTCATCAATGACTGAAACATCCAGATCGCCATAGAGGGTCATTGCAAGTGTCCTTGGAATTGGAGTTGCCGTCATTACAAGAACATGAGGAGGATTCTGGCTTTTCTTCCACAGTTTCGCCCTCTGTTCCACACCAAACCTGTGCTGCTCATCTATTATCACCAGCCCAAGATTGCCAAACTGAACACTTTCCTCAATAAGGGCATGTGTGCCGATAAGAATATTCAATGATTTATCAAGCAGGGATTCGTTTATGTTTTTCCTGAGGGATCTGCCCGAGGACCCTGTTAAAAGTTTGACATTGACATCCATACCTTTAAGCATCGAGGTAATCGTCTGATAATGCTGGTTCGCAAGAATTTCTGTAGGAGCCATTATGCATGCCTGATAACCGTTGTCTATTGCAATAAGCATGCTCATAAGTGCCACAAGGGTCTTTCCGCTCCCGACATCACCCTGAAGTAACCTGTTCATCTGTACACCTGAACCAAGATCCCTTCGTATCTCTTTCATTACTTTCTTCTGTGCTTCAGTAAGGCTGAAAGGAAGGTTCTTAAAATAAAATGTATTGAACTTTTCTCCGACAGTCGAAAAAATAAAACCTTTGTATCTTCTTGAACGGTTACTCCTGAACCTCATGAGATTCAGCTGAATATAAAAAAGTTCCTCAAACTTCAGACGGTATCTTGCTTTTTCAAGTATCTCCGGATCAGACGGAAAATGAATAGAATGAAGAGCTTTATTCAGATCAATCAGATTGTACCTGGATGTAATATATTGTGGCAGTGTTTCCTGCAGGGTGAAATTAATCTTTTGAAGTAATGTGCCGGCAAGCTTGCTGATAACCCTCGATGTCAGAAAGTGGTTCTTAAGTTTTTCAGTAGTAATGTATTGCGCCTGAAGAGCAGATGAAATCCTTTCGGCAAGTTTTGCCGATGCTTCTATCTCAGGATGGATAATATTTATCTGTCCGTTAAAAACACCCGGTTTGCCAAAGACAATATACTCAGGTCCGGGAGTATATGTACCTGTGATCCATCTGGTACCCTTGAACCAGATAAGCTTGACAGTCCCTGTATCATCTGTAAAATCTGCAACAAGTCTTTTGCCCTGACCACGGCCTTCAACATAAAAACCGGAGATACGTCCCCTTATCTGTATATAGGGAAGATCCGGATCCAGCTCAGATATAAGGTAAAAACGTGTCCGGTCAATATATTTAAACGGGAAATAATACAGCAGATCACGGTAAGTACAGATGTTAAGCTCACTGTTCAGAAGCTCAGCTCTTTTAGGCCCCACACCCGGCAAATATGCTATATTTGTTTCCAGGAAATCCTGCATTCACTCATTTTTCAGAACAAATAAAGATCAACGAAATTAAGTATTTTTGGAGAGCTTACCTAATTGTATCACCCGACTGATGTTTTTCCGAGGAGGCATAAATTATCTGGAATACCTTCTGTTATCGCACCACAGAAAGGGTCACGGAATTCACAGCCCCTTCGTTTTTAAGCTTGTTTCAGAAGTATTCAGGAATAAAACTGATCCGGATGTTGTCTTAATGATTGAAAACATCAGGAAAGAGAGAATTTCCGATAAGACAAAAAGAGAGGTTCTTGATCTTGGATCAGGTTCAATCGCATTGAAAAACAGAATAAGAAGAGTGTGTGACATTGTTAAATATTCATCTGTTCCTCCCAAATACGGGACATTATTATTTAATCTTGCATCAGAGTTCGGGAAACCGGGAATTGTCGAGTTCGGAACTGCAGCCGGAATAAGCACAAAGATCGGAAGAGCACACGTCTGAACTCCAGTCACCGCTCATTATCTC
>CAYQZL010000154.1:9903-10113 GCA_964421975.1 uncultured Rikenellaceae bacterium | reverse complement strand
CTGACGGCTATGCAAAAAGTCTCGTATGCAAAGCTACGGGAACCGAATGTCTTGTGCAGGGGAAAAAAACAGCGCTTAGTACAATTACAGAACCCCGTCCCTACCAGAATGAGGTAAAACTGGCTTATCCAAACAAAAAGACCACATTTAAATCAAACAGGATCAGGAAAGAAGGAGATAAGCTGATTATCGGTTATGAACTTATACCAT
>CAYQZL010000154.1:0-9893 GCA_964421975.1 uncultured Rikenellaceae bacterium | reverse complement strand
GACTGTTATAATAAATACAAAACCGGATTATATAGCATTTACTCTGGAAGCATTTAACCTTACAGAGGATTATGGTATTACAATGACAGAACCGCCCATATCGGAGATGTGGTTTCTGCGACTGCCTGTTCGTGATCTGGGTCATTGGGGCGACTGGCTGAATGTTATATGGGATGAAAAGGTCGCAGTAAATATTCTTGCTGCCGACCCTTATACAAATGCCGATTCTGAAGAGGGTGAAGGATACCGCATCCTGCAGGCAGGTGTGGATGAAAAGGTAAAAATGACCGGAGTTACGGCTGTTCTGATAACATGTGCCAAAGATCAGCTTCTTGATAAAATTGCAGTTGTTGAAGAAGACTATCACATTCCCGGTGGTGTGGCAAGCCGCAGACATGAGCTCTATAATGCCTCATATTACTGGACATCAAATGTCACTCCATCCAATGTTGATGAACATATTAAATATGCAAAAATGGGCGGGTTCCGGCTGATGAACATATATTATCCTGCTTTTCTTGAAAGCAGAGGATACAGGCTGATAGGGAATTATGATGTCTTCAGGTCAGAATATGCAAACGGGAAAGCCGACCTGAGAGCAATGCTTGAAAAGATAAAGGATGCGGGGATCACACCGGGTTGTCATTTTCTTCACAGTCATATCGGAAGGGACAGCAGGTATGTCACACCTGTTCCTGATCACAGACTCAACCTGCTAAGGATTTTTACACTAAAACAGCCATTAAGTAAAACTGATACAACAATATATGTCGAGCAGAATCCTCAGAATTCAACCATGGCAGGGAACAGAAGAGTACTGAAAATTGGGTCTGAACTTATCTCTTACAGAGGCTATACAACTGAACCGCCATATATGTTTTACGGTTGTAAGAGAGGCATTGACGAAACAACAATAAATGCACAACCGGTCGGATATATGTTCGGCCTGCTTGATGTCAGCGAATTTGGAGCTACAAGTGTTTATATCGACCAGTATTCAGACCTTCAGGACGAAGTGGCAGATTATATTGCAGACATTTGGGATGCCGGATTTGAATTTCTATACTTCGACGGATCAGAAGGTGTAAATCCTCCCTTCTGGTTCCATGTCGCTAATGCCCAATGGCGGGTATTCAGCAAACTGAAACCTGAGCCTGTCTTTGCTGAAGGAGCTGCAAAAACCCATTTCAGCTGGCACATGCTCACGGGAGGAAATGCATTTGATATCTTTCCTCCCGAAAAACTTAAAGCAGAAACAATTAAACATCCTTTCAGGGAAGCCCCGAGAATGCAGGATAATTTCACACGTCTCAACTTCGGATGGCTGGGTTACTGGTTACCCGGTGAAAAAACAATCGGAACTCAGCCTGACCAGCTTGAGTTTGTTACAAGTAAAGCCGCCGCATGGGATTGCCCAGTCTCAATTCATGCTAATCCGGCTATATTGGCAAAACATCCGCGGACTGCGGATAACCTTGAGGTATTCAGGCGCTGGGAAGAAGTACGGGCAAAAAAATGGCTCACTGAAGAACAAAAACTGATGTTACGAGACCCTGATCAGGAATTTACCCTTCTCGTTAATGAAAAGAATGACTTTGAACTTGTTCCCTGTGATCAGATAAAAGATGTGGCAAACGGCAGCAGAGAAGTGATTGCCTTTACCTTTAAAAGGAATAATGATATTCATGCTGTTTACTGGCATATATCAGGTGATAAAAAGATTCAATTGCCCGTAAAATCCTCAGACCTGACCCTGATGAAGAATATTGGGAAAGAAATTGAGATATACTCCGGACAGCCGGCTGATTATACTGTTTTACCTGCTGATAACCGTCACTATATAAAAACCAGCGGGCTTACAAAAGATGAACTGGAAAATGCATTCAGAAATGCTATTATCCTCGACTAACCGGTATTTAAAGGTTGAGATAAACATCCTTTACTCCTATGTACCTCTATGCCCCATAGCCATCAACCTAAGGAATATTTTGATAAAGATACCTACAGTAATTGTCTGGTTTATAAACAAATTAAACCCAAAATGAAAAAGATTCCCGGATTAATTTTACTGATCAGCCTCTCTCTGTTTTTTTCGGCCGGAGTGACAGGTCAGCCTTCTTCTGCCGTAAAAGATTTGCTGGTTTATGAAAACAGTCGCGGAAAAACAAAAAGTATTAAATCACAGAAGCAATGGCACAAGCAGCGTGATCAGATCCTTGAAGGTATGCAGAAGGTAATGGGGCCGTTACCTGATCGCTCAAAGAAAGTACCAATTGATCTGCAAATCATTGAAGAAGTAACAGCCGGAAATGTCAGACGCCTGAAGATCACTTTTGCAGCCGAAGCTAATGACCGTGTACCTGCTTATTTACTGATACCTTTAAATCTGTCCGGAAAGGTCCCCGGGATTCTGTGTCTTCACCAGACGACCGCCATTGGGAAAGGAGAACCTGCCGGACTGGGAGGACTTCCAAACCTTCACTATGCTCTTGAACTTGCACAACGCGGATATGTGACACTTGCTCCTGATTATCCGAATTTTGGGGATTATAAATTTGATCCTTACGGGAATGGTTATCAGAGTGCAACAATGAAAGGTATATGGAATCACATGGCTGCTGTTGATGTGCTTCAATCACTGCCCGAAGTTGATCGCAACCGTATTGGTTGTATAGGACATTCCCTGGGTGGACATAACTCACTTTTCCTCGTGGCTTTTGATAAAAGAATTAAAGCCGTTGTCACCAGTTGCGGATTCAATTCATTTTATAAATACTACGAAGGTGATCTTACCGGTTGGAGCCACAAGGGCTATATGCCCAGGATAGCGACAGTATATGAAAAAGATCCTTCAAAGATGCCGTTTGATTTCACCGGAGTACTGGGAGCGATTTCTCCACGGGCAATTTTTATAAATGCACCTCTGAAAGACAGTAATTTTGAAGTTTCAGGAGTTCATGATTGTTTTAATGCAGCAAAACCTGTTTATAATCTGTTAGGAGCACCGGATAAACTGATAATGATAAATCCAGATGCGGAACACGATTTTCCCCCGGAGGTCAGAGAGGCTGCATACAGGTTTTTTGATAAAGAGCTGAATTTAAAGAAATAAAATATGAATCCTGATTATCAAAACTGATTAAAATCGTTATTGAGAAATGCCTTTGCAATTCTTTATATACCCTTCTTCGTTTGCATGTTTTCCTTAATTTGATATCATGATTGGAGTATTAATCTGGATAATCATAAACTGAAAGTTATGACTGGTAAAACCAGAAGTATTCATATCCTCACATGATTCGGGTATAGCCACCGGTGTCAGGACCGCCCTACTATAAAACAGGGCTAAGATTATATGTCCATATAGTCCTTTAAACTGATTTTGGCGAAGGTATGTTGAACCCTGCATTATGCGGATCCGAAAGTAACTGGTTAGCTTCAGATGAACGATCTCCGGTAAATTTTTCCGTTTTACCATTAAATCGTAGCCACGGCCCTACAACATATTCAGCTTTATCCTCCGGAACACCCATTCCATCGCGGGCAATAGCATGTATTTTCATGAATTCTTCGTATGCAAGTGCATTATCGCCAAATCGTCCGGCTTTTTCATTGAAAGGAACTTTCTCCCCCAGCCTGTATGAAATATTCATCAAATGCCCAAGTGTACAGCTATAGTGTGCATCAACCATATTACCATTGGCCATTGACGGATCATTTGCCCGGCATGCATTTATGAAACTGCCAAAGGGTCCACCAGGAGACATTCGCACATCGGTGACCGGCACATTCCGTGGCTGGCTGCCGTTATTAGATTGATAAACTCCATCAGTAAGCCGGCCCCCATCTTCAAAGTAAAAGCGGTTTGTAACTTCTCTTATATATCCCTCATGGTTAACGTTCCTTACATTGAAAAATACATATTGTCCGTTGGCAAATTCTGCAAGGGCAAACATGGTATTAGGTGTTTCGCCCTGATCTTCCCAAATGAATCTTCCTCCAATAGCCATTACGCGGACAGGATGTGAGTTTGCAACTTCATTGCCGAGCGCCCAGTATGCTACATCAAGCTGATGTGTTCCCTGATTATTTAATTCTCCATTTCCCGTTTTCCAGTTCCAGTGCCAGTTGTAATGCACCAGGTTTTTGTTGTAACTTTTAATAACCGCAGGGCCTTTCCATATGTTCCAGTCCAGGTTGTCCGGAGGATTGGAATCAGATTCAAAACCAATACCTTCACGAGGTTTACAGGCGAATCCATGAGAAACCAACATTTTACCGTATTTACCGGAGCGAATATCTGATACCTGTCTTGCCCACTCAGCCTCACTGCGTCGCTGTGTACCATGCTGAACAACTATTCCGTACTTTTCTGCAGCAGCTACCGCTACGCGTCCTTCATATATGTCGTGGCTTGCGGGTTTTTCAACATAGCAGTGTTTTTTAGCCTGAGCTGCCCAGATCACCATAAGTGAATGCCAGCTGTTTGGCGTTGCTACACTAATGGCGTCTATTTCAGGGTCATCCAGCACGCGGCGTACATCTGCAACTCCTTTTACACCGGAACTGAGACCACCTTTTGCACGTAACTCATTGATACGACTTTCGAGTACTAACTTGTCCGGATCTACAAGATAGGCAATCTCTAAATTATCTTGTCCGCCAAATCCACTGATATGCGATTTCCCGCGGCCATTTACACCACAAATTGCCATCCGAAAACGGTCGTTGGCTCCAATAATTGAAGTATATGATTTTGCATTAAATCCCATCCCTCCGATGGTCACTCCTGCAGCACCTAATATGCTTTTCCTGATAAATTCCCTTCTTTGTGTCATATTTTAAATTTATTTGGTTTAGTTTTTTGGTTATCTGCTTATTTCAGAAATGTTACATCATGTTGTTCAAGAACACAGCCAAAAATAGTCTAAAATCGTTAAAAACAAAAAGAGTACACAGTTTGTTTTCCGGGGTTCCTTTCACTTCCGCTCCTGCCATTGAAGCCAGTCAGAAAACCCTGCTCCGGACAGAGAAGCCTTACTCTGGCTATTTTTCTCAATTTGCTATCAGAAAGAAAAATTTTAAATTAGCTGAAATATCACAATTCCCGATAAGATTCAATAAAAGACGTGCAATGGATGTGCAAATAAACTTTAAAAGTATCCCCGAATGAAATTTTCTTATGCTTTATTGCTGATCTCCTGTTTCCTGACACTATTCCCGGCGGGTTGCAGAAATCAATCTGAAAGGGACCAGGGAAACAATCTTTCAGAACAGAAGCCTGATGGCCCGAACCTGGACTGGTTCCGGGAAGCTAAATTTGGAATGTTCATTCACTGGGGACCCTATTCCTGTCTTGAAGGAGAATACAACGGACGAAAAGTCCCTGTCGGTGAAAATGCAGAATGGATAATGAAAAAACTCACTATACCTGTCAGTGAGTATCGTGAACGTGCCCGTAAAATGAATCCAATAAAATTCAATGCTGATGAATGGGTGCGTATGGCCAAAGAAACCGGTATGAAGTACATCGTGATAACTGCGAAGCATCACGACGGATTCGCGATGTACAATTCAAAAGTTACTGATTATGATATTACCGCATGGACTACATTCAGACGGGATCCGCTGAAAGAGCTTTCGGAAGCCTGTGCCGCAAATGGGATAAAATTCTGTTTTTATTATTCACATCGTGAAGACTGGGATCATCCGGGAGGTTACGGAAATGACTGGGATTATGATAATGACTGGGGATCAAACCTTCACAACGAAGCTGCATTTAATGCATATCTTGAAGAAAAAGCAAAACCCCAGTTGAGGGAACTTCTCATAAACTACGGACCTGTAGGACTGGTCTGGTTTGACAGGGGAATGTATACTCCTGAACAGGGTCAGGAATTTGTCAGACTTGTTCACGAACTGCAGCCATCAGCCCTTGTGAACGGACGGGTCGGACATTATGACCAGGAATTCCTCGGTGATTATCAGAGTATGGCTGACAACGGAATGCCTCCCGGGGGTATTGAAGAATACTGGGAAACTCCCATGACTCTCAATAAAACCTGGGGATTCAGCAAATACGATACACTCTGGAAAAGTCCCGAAACAGTTATAATCCGGCTGGTGGAAATTGTCAGCCGGGGAGGGAATTTCCTGTTGAATATAGGTCCGAAAGGAGATGGTGAAATTCCTGAAGCAACAGTAAGGATCTTCAGTGAGGTTGGTCCGTGGGTAACCCGAAATGCTGAAAGTATATATGGTACTACTGCCAATCCATTCGGTGAATTACCCTGGGGATACTGTACTTCGAAAGGCAACAGGCTCTATCTGTTTGTCCGCGACTGGCCAGCGGATGGCAGGATAGAGTTACCGGGACTGGAAACCAGGGTAAATTCAGCTTTTCTGCTCACAAAGCATTTGGAAAAATTAACATACACTCATGATATCGAAAAAACAGTAATTCAGGTCTCTTCAGAACCACCTGACAAGCCGCTTTCAGTTGTTGTACTGGAACTTAACGGATCACCTGTTGTATCTGCGCGAAAAGTTCTCCAGGATGAAAATGGATCGTTTACACTTGATTATCTGACTGTAAAGACAGAAGGTAAAACAGTTACCAGATTCAACAGAAAGGGTGGATTTCATATTTCCAAATGGACCGGACCGGATGATTTTGCTGAGTGGTTGATAAATATTAAGAAGCCCGGCAGGTTCAGAGTGAACATCGTCTATGCAGCAAATAAAGAATGGGGCGGGAACAAATATCAAGTTACTGCCGGAAATGACCTTATCCGGCAATCCGTCGTTACAACAGGTGACTGGTATGATTATCAGGAATTCCCGGCCGGTTATCTTGAATTCCCTGAATCCGGGGTGATCAGGTTAACGATCAGACCTGCAGAACAGAGCACAACTAACCTTATGTACCTTAAATCTGTCAGTCTCATTCCGGTAATAGAGACCAAAAGAGAAGGATGGGGAAGTAATAATTAATAGTTGTTCTCTCCCTCAATTAATAAGATCTGACACTAATGATATATACAAAACCAATATTAAAGGAATTATGAAATATTCTGGCATTATAACAGGTTGCCTGCTGATAATATTTTCGACTTCCATAAAAACAGTTGCGGCAGGACCTGATACACTTATAATATTTGTTTCTAAGGATGGAAATGATAAGAATTCCGGAACTCAGAATTCACCCTTAAAAAGTCTTGAAAAAGCCAGGGATATCATCCGTGTCAAACGCAAAGAACTTAAGGAGCAGCCAGTAGTAGTTTATATTGGTGAAGGATACTATCATATGAATAGCCCGGTGATTTTTACCTCAGAAGATTCAGGCACAGGAAATGCCCCGGTTCTTTACACGGCCGGAAACGGAAAGAAGCCTGTTTTTACAGGCAGTACCCAATTGAAAAAATGGAAAGTCCTCAAGGATAGGGAGAAACTCCACCTGTTGGATCCTTCAGTTCACGGGAAAATATATGTAACAAATCTGACAAGATCAGGGATCACTGATTATGGTGATCCAACAGAGCCTGGCTCCAGACCTGAATTATATTGTAACAGCAGCCTTCAGACACTTGCCCGCTGGCCTGAAGACGGATTTACAAAGGCCGGGGTTTCAAGAGGAAAAACTGAACTCCCTGCAACATATACAGGCGAGAGAGGGACCAGGGAAGGAGCTTTTGAATATATCGATGAACGGATCAATCGCTGGGCATCTGAAAATGATATCAGAACAGGCGGTTACTGGTACTGGGACTGGAGTGAGGAATATCATAAAGTCGATCGGATAGATACTATATGTAAAACGGTATTTATTCGTGAACCATATCACAGATACGGTTATAAAGACAATTTGCGGTATTACGGACTTAACCTGTTCTGTGAGATGGACAAGCCCGGTGAATGGTATCTTGACAGGCTTACGGGATTATTATACTGGTATCCCCCGGAAAATATAAGACCTGCAGAAGCAGAGGTGCGCCTTACCATGTTCAGTGCTCCTTATATGATAGAATTGAGAAATTGTTCAAATATCACTATAAAAGGACTGACATTGCAGGAAAGCCGCGGAAGCGCTGTTCTGATAAGTGACGGAAATAACTGCAGGATTGCTGATTGCAGGATTGAACGGTTTGGACTGGATGGCATCCACATAAAAGAGGGATCAGATCATGGAATATCCGGTTGTATGCTGAGGTGGTTCGGATATGGCGGAATTAAGATCAAAGGAGGTGACCGGAGAAATCTTATCCCTGCCAATCATTTCGTCGAAAACACAATTGTTGAATATTTCTCCCTTTTCAAACGTACTTATGAGCCTGCGGTTCATCTTACAGGATGCGGGATCAGGGTCAATAATAACCGTTTTCAGTTTTCTTCCTCTTCAGCCATGAGACTTGAAGGCAATGATTTCCTGATTGAATATAATCAGATCGGTAATGTCGTCGATGAATCAGATGACCAGGGAGGTATCGATATATTTTATAATCCATCCTATCAGGGAATTGTCATCCGATATAATCATTGGTCGGATATCACCGGTGGCACACGCCACGGCGCCGCAGGTGTAAGGCTCGATGATATGATCTCAGGAGTTACAATTTTCGGAAATATATTCGAAAGATGCGGAGCTTTACATTTCGGAGGGGTCCAGATTCATGGAGGAAAGGATAACATAGTTGAAAACAATCTGTTCTATAAATGTTTTGCAGCAGTAAGCTTCTCTCCATGGGGAGAAGAAAGGTGGCTCAGACAGCTTGAGTCACCTCAGATAAGAACAAAGTTATACGAAGAAGTGAATATTAATTCTCCACTATACCTGCAGCGGTATCCGATACTGAAAGACCTGAGATCAGATCCTGACAGGAATATGATTATCAATAACCTTATTGTCGGATGTAGTAATACTTTCCTCAGGAATAATAAATCACAGGTATTTGTAAATAATTATACCATTGATGCAGATGATAATACTCCGGAAACAATATGTTCACCCGGATTTCTCAATAATTATGGTTTGAAATCCATACCTTATAAGGAAATCGGACCAATTAATATTTACGCTGACCGGAAGGCCATTAAGCAGTTCTAAAACATTAAACATTTGAAAAATTACCACCAGCCAAAATGAGACGTTATTTTAATCATAAGCAGCTTTTAATCTGTTTGATCCCTGTTATTCTAGTGCAGTGTGCAGATCCACAAAGGTTGACTGAAAGTGTTAGGATCAGAAGTGGTGCTGTAAACGGAGCAGAAGTGAAAAGAAACGGATTGACACTTGTTGTTTATGGAGATCCCGATAATAAAGTCAGGAAAGCTGATTTAGTCCTGTTCACCCATTTTCGCCGGGACGTTATCTGGGCTGGCAGAAATCTGATTGAAAGCGGATCACATGCAGTGGTGCCGTACAAAGAAATGATCTATTTTACAGGGTGCGATTCCATCTGGAACAAAGCAATTAAGACACGATTTCATGATTATTATTGCCAGACTTCAAAAATAGCATTTAAAACACTTGAAGTATACAGGGCAGTGAAAGGCGGAGAAATATTAACCTGGCAGGATATTGATATTAAAGTACTTGAAACACCAGGTTATACCCGCGGATCTGTTTCCTATTTCATGGATATCGACGGGAAACGATTTGCATTCACCGGAGATCTGATTTATTATGATGGAAAAATCCCCGACCTGTACAGCTTCCAGGATTCTTTACAAAATATAGGAGGTTATCATGGATATGCAGCCCGGCTTGGACAACTGATATGCAGCCTTCAGGCTATTGCGGATGAGAAGCCCGACATTATCATTCCTGCAAGAGGACCAATTATAACCAAGATCGGAAGAGCACACGTCTGAACTCCAGTCACCGCTCATTATCT
>CAYQZL010000153.1:0-10126 GCA_964421975.1 uncultured Rikenellaceae bacterium | reverse complement strand
ACCCTATCCTACACTCTTTCCCTACACGACGCTCTTCCGATCTCAAGGGGTTTGCATCTCTTTCCGATTGAGTGATCGGAAGGAGGAGGTGATGATCTTTGACCGCTTGTGCTTCATTACACCATTTTTAAGATTCAGGTATCTGGTCTGAACCCCTTGCCGGCAATTGCGTCAGTGACTTTTTCCATTCTTTCAGTCCGGCAAATGACATAATCATGTAAACTAAATAAAGGATCACTGTCGGATAAAGTGCCCTGGTATAAAAAAGAAGTGCGGCAGCAATATTTATTATTATCCAGAGATACCAATGTTCATATATTTTCCTGGCAAGCATCCATGTAGCTATGATCGAAAGAGAAGTAATGAATGAATCCCACTCCGGAACAGGTGAATCCGTAAACCTGTCGAGCACAAACCACATTCCTGAATAAAGTATAACAAATACAATAAATAAAATAATCCCTGTCTTCAGCCTTATCCTCGAAACTGCCAGTTTCTGAGTCCCTTCGTCCCGTCGTTCCTCAGTCTCTCCCTGAGAATTCCCCTCTTGAAAGGAGGCTACGTTGTGAGAATTCCCCCTTTGAAGGGAGGCTACGTTGTGAGAATTCCCCCTTTGAAGGGGGTCAGGGGGATGTATCTGCCTTACACCCCCCCCGCCCCCCTCAAGGGGGGACACTGGAGATCCTTTTCCAGTCTTCCCTTCAAGGGGGGACACTGGAGATCCGTTTCCAGTCTTCCCTTCAAGGGGGGACACTGGAGATCCGTTTCCAGCCTTCCCCTCAAGGGGGGACACCGGAGATCCGGCTCCAGTCTTCCCCTCAACGGGGGGCTGGATCTGTCTTCTTCCCCACCAATACCAGCCGATCACACTTATTACAAGATAATATCCCTGCAGAGACATATCAGCATAAAGTTTTCCCGTGAAAAATACCCATATATATACCGCTGAAGTAATGATTCCCACAGGCCACAGCCAGATGTTCTGCCTGATCTCAAGGAATACATAGATTATCCCGGCTACAGCACCGAAGATCTCAATGTAATTAGTTGCTATCCAGTTAGTCATGTGTTTGTTGCTTGTTGCTGGTCGCTTGTTGCTGGTTACTGGTTGTTATTGAAAAAAATTGGTATTATCTTCCTTTGTGCTCTTTGTGTTAACCTTCGTGTCCTTTGTGGTTAAGGGATTTAAAAGCTTAACCACGAAGAGCACTAAGTTCACACGAAGAGCACTAAGGTTAAAAAGCAAGCTCTGCCTTCACCATAAAATTAATCCCTGCCTGCGGAAAATAATATGCCCAGGTTTTTTCAGAACCGTCTTCGTACCAGTTTCCGCCATAGGCATTGCTTATATATTTACTGTTAAAAATGTTATTGACCAGAAGCTGAAATGATGTATTCCTGATATTCCGTATTTCCGGTTCAAAGTCGATCCGCAGATTATTGACAAAATAAGGATCTATCATTCTTTCACTGCTCATTGTATTATCGAAATATTGTTTCCCAACGTATTTACTTATAAAATGCAGACGGGTATTTCTGAGTATTCTGAAATTCATGTCACTGATCGTTATCAGTGAGGGTGAATATGCTATATCTACGGTACCCAGTTCCCTGCTTTTATATTCTTCCGACCAGTCACCTGTATTGTAATCGATATAATATTCTGTAAAGTCACTGATTTTATTACTGCTCATTGTAAGACTGAGATCCCAGTTGAAAAAAGTTACCGGTTTCAGTGCTGTTATAATTTCTATTCCCAGTCGCCGGCTCTTTTCAACATTTGTCATGATGGAATAACCTGTACTGCTAAGCTCTCCTGTCGGAACCAGCTGATCTTTATATAGCATTGCATACAGGTTTACTGTCAGGGAGTGTTTTTCTCCCCTTTGTTTATATCCCAGTTCGGTATCAAAAAGTGTTTCAGGTTTCGGTGTTGCCAGCGGATCTCCGGCTGCTTCCTTAAAATCGGCCCGTGTGGGTTCACGGTTGGCAACAGAGAAGGAAAGATATGCATCCTGGTGGGGGTTTATGGACCAGAACAGGCCGGCCTTTGGATTAAAAAAACTGAAATCATGTTCCTGGCCCAGGTCTTTCAGATCATCATCAGTTCCTTTCATCCTGTAATTTATATATCTGTATTGGAGGTCTCCAAAAACCGATAGTCTGTTGGTAAGAGAGAAATCTGCCTTGCCAAAAATGCTGAACTCTCCTTTTATGCCGTTATTAAAATACCACTGATGATCTTTTTCCCTGTCACCGGAGTATCTCATCCATATGATCCTGCCGTAATGATCACCGGAATAGTAATTTGCTCCGCCGCCAAATGAGGTTTCCAGTTTATCTGATTTATATTTAAGCGAATAGACCATACCGTAAAAATCATTTTTCATCAATTTCCTCCTTACAAGGTCGCTTTCGGAAATAACGCTGCCATTGATTTCAATATCAGGAAGACCATATTCAGCCAGAGTTCTGTCTTCTTTAAATTCTTCATAATATCCTTTTCCGTATGTGTAATGAAAAGCTGTGCTCAGGCTTATCCTGTCATTAAGATTCAGGTCATAAAAAATCTGGTAATGGTTCTGGTTATAATTATCGCTCTCGTTATCATAATACTGAAGTATTCCGTTCTGATCGGTATATTCACCGGCAGGATTGTATTTCCGGTTTACGTTAAGCATTTCACCGGGAACACCCCACCACCCTATTTTAGTATGCTCTTCGCCAAGTATTATATTGGCTTTCAGGTAAGAGCGTTCGGTCCGGAATGCACCGTTAATAAATGCCGAACGGTGATCGGAACCTGTCCTGTCGATATATCCGTCGCTTTTCATGTCGGAGTATCTGACCTGAAATGCAAATCGGTCTGCAAGCATTCCAGTACCGGCAGCGATCATTTTCCTGAAAGTATTGAAAGAGCCAAATGTGCTGCTTATTTGTGCAAAAGGATCATTCCCGGGATTTTTAGTCTGCAGATTCAATGTTGCCCCGAAAGCTCCTGCACCATGAGAAGATGTTCCGGCTCCTCTCTGAACCTGAATATTATCTACCGATGATGCCAGATCGGGAAGATCAACCCAGAATACCTGGTGTGATTCCGGATTATTAAGGGGTATCCCGTCAACAGTTACATTTATCCTGCTCGCATCGGAACCCCTTATTCTGAGATTAGTATATCCAATTCCGTTGCCGGCTTCTGAAGTTTCAACCAGCGATGGTGTAAGGCTCAGCAGATAAGGTATATCATGGCCGCTGTTCTGTCGTGATATTATCTCATTGTCAAGCGATGTATAGGCGAGCGGCGAACGCGAACCGGCCCTTGTCGCACTTACAATGACCTCTCCGGCAAGAAATGATTTCCTGACAAGGCTTACATTAACCACAGCCTCACCTTTAAGGTCAATACTGACAAGCTCCGGTTCATAGCCAATAAATGAAATACGGATCATATAATTGCCATCCTTCAGACCGTCAATACGGTAGTACCCATCTGCTGCGCTGTGTGTCCCAAGGAAAGTGTTTTCGATGGTCACACCCGCACCTGACAAAGAATTACCTTCTTTATCCGTGATCCTGCCACGAATAACAGATGCCCCTTCCTGCAGTGCATGAACCTCACTGAAGATGAGAACATACATCACCAAAATCAAAATCCACTTTGCTTTCATTTCCCCTCTTATTAGTTTATTCAAAATTCAAAGCATCAGGTCAGAGTTGCCCTCCCGGTCGCCGTTAGCCGCCAGCCGGTCGCCGGTTGCCGCAACCCTCAACCTCAGCCTCACGCTGCTTACAGCACGCCGGACGCCGGTCGCCGCATCAACCTCAACCTTAACCTCAGCCATTCCTATGCTGAAAGTGAATCCTTAACTTCCCGGGCTGATATCAATTGTGATTTTATTTCCCTCCGCCGGTATTACCCGGATCAGGTTAAAGGGTATGATCTCAGCCCGTAATATTAAGGCACCCCATTTTCAGATTCAACAAAGATAAAACCTTTTTTACTCTAATTCAATTTTTTATTAAATTAGCTGTGTATATGAATGTGAGATGAAAGATCTGTTCAGGAAACTCAATTATAAGGGATATAACAGGATAGTAATAATTAACGCGGAAGATGATTTCCTGAAAAAAGTATCTGATGAATTCAGAGAAGTAATTATCGATACCGAAATTGATCAGAGATGTCCGTATAATTTTATGATAATATTTGTAAAGAGTATCCGGGAGGTGAATGATATTTCCCCTGTTGCTCTGCATAACCTTACGGCAGATGGAATATTATGGTTCTGTTTTCCGAAAAAAGGTTCAAAGTTATTGTCATCGGATCTCGGACGCGATAAAGGATGGAAATCACTTAACGATATGGGATTCTACGGGATCAGGATGGTATCTGTTGATGATGACTGGTCGGCATTGAGGTTCCGGAATGTTAAATATATCAAATCAACATCAGGAAGGATCCCTAAGCAGAGGTGAAGAAGAAGGAGGAGGTGATAGCGAAGAGCGCAGAGCGCAGAGCGGAGGGCAGAGGGCGGAGAGCGGAGGGCGAAGAGCGGAGAGCGGAGGGCGGGGGGAGAGCAGAGTTTATGTTTTGAAAGGAGAAGGAAGTTGGCAGTTGGCAGAAAACCCGGAACCCGGAACCTTGAACCTGTAACTTTGAACCCGGATATATATTAAAAAGTATTTAGTGACCCTCCATGATCAAAACGACAAAAATTCAAACTCCTCTTGGTGAAATGATCGCTGCCGCAAGTGAAGAGGGGATCTGCCTGCTTGAATTCTCAGACGATAAAATTGTGAATGATGAACTTACAGAGCTGAAGGAGCTCCTGTATACCGAAATAAAAGAAGGTCGCAGCAAACATCTGAGGCATCTTAAAAAACAACTGAAGGAATATTTTTCCGGAAAAAGGAAAATCTTTGACCTTCCCCTTGTTACACCCGGAAGTGATTTTCAGAAAGCAGTCTGGGATGAACTCCTGAAAATACCTTATGGTGAAACAGTATCGTATCATCAGCAAGCGGAAGCGATCAATAAGCCGGGAGCTGTCAGGGCTGTGGGCAGTGCAAATGGTTCAAACCGTATAGCAATAGTCATTCCCTGCCACAGAGTTATAGGTGCCGATGGCGCTCTCGTAGGCTATGGCGGAGGTTTACAAAGAAAAAGATGGCTTCTTGACCACGAAAGAAAATATTCCGGTAAACCGGTGGATATCTCACTTTTCTGACAATATTATCAAACTATAATCTAAAAAACTTAAAATGAAATCATCTTTCTTACGTAAAAGCATTTATTTTCTTTGTTTTTCAGCCCTGTTTATGCTGATCACAGGATGCGCACAGAATGAAGTGGTCGATCAGTGCCTTACGGGACATACATACGGCTTCTTCGGAGGCCTGTGGCACGGATTCATAGCTCCTTTCGATTTTATCGGTATGCTTTTCAATGAGAAGATCACGATGTATGCACAAAACAATAATGGCGGACTATATGCACTGGGATTCCTTATAGGTGGCGGAGGATGGGGTTTCTTCGGAGGAAGAGGAATGCACAGGATCCACCATACGAGAGTTGATTACAGTTCCCGAAAATTCGATGATGCAGTTATTGTTGAATAACCATATAAACAATTAATTAATAATATCATGACAGACCATTCACACGATCAGGAATGCTGCCCGGAATTTGACCCGGCACCATGGGACCAAAAAACACATGACTGGATTGAAAAGCCATTTATTATGAAGACTATCCCTCAGTTTTTACATATGCCTCTGCCTTTTACATATGCAAAAACTCTGGGGAGCATGTGGGAAACAGCTAAAAATGCAGGAGCTGCACCCGAAATTAAAGATTTCCTTCTTCTTGCCTATGATCCTTCACCCTGGAAAAGTGAGCTGTATATGAGCGTCACTAAAGAAGTCCCGGGAGCCAATAATGTTAAGCTTTCCGGAACTTTCGCCACCAAGGTCTTTGACGGACCATTCAATCATGTCCCGAAATACCTGAAGGAATTCGAAGAGTATCTGAAAAAGATAAACAGGACAGCAAAAAAATATTACTTCTATTATACTACCTGTCCGAAGTGTGCAAAGAAATACGGACACAATTACATTGTTGCATTTGCGGAGCTATAATAAACAGGGTTCAGCGTTCAGCGTACAGGTAGAACCAAGGTTTTTGTAATGCTCTTCGCCCTGAGCCCTGCGCATTGAGCTCTGAGCTCTCATGAATCCGGAAATCTCTACCCGGAAATCTGATAACGGAACGCGGAACTCTGAACATGGAACATGGAACACGGAACATGGAACACGGAACATTAATATTACTAAAATTGACATAAAATGAGAATCCACAGGTATTTTAACCTCTTCCTGACAGCACTGATTATCATACTCTATAGCTGTTCAGGGCCATTAAATGAAGCCGGTAACAATCTTGAAAAGGGCTTCATGGATCCTCCTGAAAGTGCTAAGCCCAGGGTTTGGTGGCACTGGATGAACGGAAATATAACAAAGGAAGGAATAAGAGCCGATCTCGAATGGATGAGCCGTACCGGTATTGGCGGCTTCCAGAATTTTGACGCAAGCCTCACGACACCACAGATCGTTGAAAAACGACTTATCTATATGACACCGGAATGGAAAGATGCATTCCGCTTCACTACCAGACTGGCTGACTCGCTTGGACTTGAAATGGCTATTGCCGGTTCTCCCGGATGGAGCGAAAGTGGCGGACCGTGGGTCACTCCGGCCCAGGCCATGAAAAAACTCGTCTGGAGCGAAGTGAGGATTGAAGAGGAAAAACCTTTCGATGGTATACTTCCCCATCCACCGGTAATATCCGGTGTATTTCAGAATATTCCGGCCCAGAGCCGGATCCCCGATCCTTTGCCTGAATATTATAAGGATATTGCAGTGCTTGCATACAGGTTACCTTCAAACGATCTGTCGATGAAAGAACTGAATCCCAGGGTAAACTCGAGTGATGGAAAATTCTCATTAACAGACCTCACCGACGGAGATCTGACAAATCATTCCTTTTTGCCGGCTGCCCGGACAAACAATAGATCATGGATAATGTTTGAATTTGCCAAATCACTGAAAGTTCAGTCACTGACCCTTGTAAGCAGCGAACAGGGTATAAATTATGGCCCGGGGAAAAACAGGGTGCTTGAAGTTTCTGATGACGGCAGGCAGTTCAATCCGGTTTTTGAAATACCCGGACCTTCAAACATTCCGCGTACATATACATTTCCTGCGGTAACAGCAAAGTTTTTCAGGATCTCTTTTATTACTCCCGAACTTCCTCCCCGACCGGGTTTTATACCTCCCCCGGCAGGCGGATCACCACCGCCACCGCCTCCACCACCCCCGGGAGTTCGTATTGCTGAGGTCATTCTTCACTCTGTCGCACGTGTAAACCGTTCTGAAGATAAAGCCGGATTTACATCCGCCTTTGGATTATATGAACTGTCAACACCCCCGGTCCCGGCAGAAGAGGTTGTAAACAAGTCGGATATTATTGACCTGACAGACAAAATGGGTCCTGACGGCAAGCTTACCTGGACCCCTCCGGAAGGACGATGGAAGATTATCAGGTTTGGATATTCCCTTACAGGCCGTCAGAATCATCCCGCTTCACCGGAAGCAACCGGACTGGAGGTAGATAAGCTTGATGCCGGACACGTAAAAGCATATTTTGAGAATTATCTCGATCAGTACAGAGATGCAACAGGAGGACTTATGGGCGCCAGAGGATTAAAATACGTAATAATCGACAGCTGGGAAGCCGGAGTACAGAACTGGACTGACAGTATGATCGTTGAGTTCAGTAAGCACAGGGGATATGACATGCTGCCATGGATGCCTGTTCTTACAGGCCAGATCGTTGAAAGTGCTGACGCCAGTGAAAAATTCCTCTTTGATTTCAGAAAAACTATCGGAGATCTGACAGCCAAAAACCATTATGACCAGCTTACAACTATTCTTCATGAACGTGGTATGGGCCGTTATACAGAATCACATGAAGGAGGACGCGCCTTCATCGGGGATGGAATGGAGGTTAAACGCACTGCAGATATTCCAATGAGCGCTACCTGGACACCCGGAACAATCGACCAGGATGAAAACGGGGATGTTGCGATCAGATACCATGCAGATGTTCGTGAATCAGCATCAGTTGCCCATCTTTACGGAAAGAAATTTACTGCTGCCGAATCCATGACTGCCAGGGGTAATACCTGGGCATTCTCACCGGAAAGACTTAAACCTACTGCTGATATGGAACTGGCTATGGGCCTCAACCGTTTTGTGATCCATACATCGGTCCATCAACCTGTAAATGATAAAATACCCGGACTGGGCCTCGGGCCTTACGGACAATGGTTTACAAGACACGAGACCTGGGCTGAACAGGCAGAACCATGGATAACTTATCTTTCCAGGAGCTCATTCATGCTGCAACAGGGCAGCTTCGTTGCCGATGTGCTTTATTTCTATGGTGAAGACAGCAATATTACAGCTCTGTTCGGAAATAAATTACCTGATATTCCGGACAGCTATAATTATGATTTTGTAAATGCCGATGCACTTGTTAATCTGCTGTCAGTCAAAGATAACAGGATAACTACTCCGTCCGGCATGAGCTATTCCGTCCTGATCCTTGACAATAACAGCCGGAATATGTCTTTGAATGTACTCAGGAAAATAAAGAACCTGGCTGAAGCAGGAGCAATTATCGCCGGCCCCAAACCGCTGAGATCACCTGCATTAAGTGATGATGCCACTGAATTCCAGTCAATTGTAAGTGATCTTTGGAAAACGGAAAATGGTGAGAACATTGTCGGAAAAGGTAAAATCTTCTCAGGTAAAACAGCTGCCGAAGTTTTGTCTGCCCTGAATATAAAACCTGATTTCACTTACACCATGCCTGAACCGGATACAAAGGTACTGTTCGTTCACAGGAAAATCGGAAAGGCAGATATTTACTGGATCAATAACAGGAACAACCGGAGCGAGAAACTGGAAGCAACATTCAGAACACAAGGAATGAGCGCTGAAATCTGGAATCCTGTAACTGGTAAAATTGAACCAGGCTCATATTCTTTTGAAAACGGATCCACTAAAGTACCACTGAACCTTGATCCTAATGATGCTTTGTTCATCGTGTTCCGTAAACCGACAAAGGTTGCCTCTCTGACATTACCTGCAAATACCGAAACACAACTCGAAACGCTGTCTGGCTCCTGGGATGTCAACTTCCAGCCTGAACGCGGCGCTCCACCTGCAATAAAAATGGACAATCTTGTTTCCTGGACAGAAAATCCGGATCCGGGAGTAAAATATTTCTCAGGAACGGGCACATATACAAAATCATTCAATGCTCCTGAAAACTGGTTTGCAAATAATACACGTCTTTGTCTGGATCTGGGTTCGGTAAGAAATTTAGCTGAGGTGACAATCAACGGAAAGTATCTTGGAATAGTCTGGAAGAAACCCTTCAGGTTCGATGTAACAGAAGTGCTTAAAGAGGGTGAAAATACAATCGAGATCAGGGTGACCAACTTATGGGTCAACAGGCTTATAGGAGACCAGCAGCCTGATGTAATAAAAAAATATACATATACAACCCAGGCTTTTTATCAGGCAGACTCACCCCTGCTGCCCTCAGGCTTACTGGGACCGGTACAGATTGTGAGTTTATCAATAAAATAGTGTAATTCCGGGAAGCTCATTTACCCGGACGAAGCGTATGGATATCTACGTATTATAATGGCTCTGTTCTAAAATATAGTTCAGCAGATCTGAAATTGATATATTTAAAAATTTTATTCTATTTTCCGATTTACAGGGGACTTTACTGCGTAGCGGTTATGGTATTGTAGAAGAGAGGATTATATTGTTGGAATGATTCCGCGTAGCCTGTTAATAAGATAGCCCTTCTCCTCCATTTTCAAGTCGCGTAGCGGCGCGATCTGTTCATAGAACGGTAAGGTATCGAAACACCTTAGCCGCGTAGTCGGCGGTATGTTTGTAATTCGGGAATTTATAGGTAACACCTTAGCCGCATAGCGGCGACCTGTTTATAGAAGATTGTTACGAAATTAATTCTTGAGCCCTGTAG
>CAYQZL010000152.1:0-10288 GCA_964421975.1 uncultured Rikenellaceae bacterium | reverse complement strand
GAGATAATGAGCGGTGACTGGAGTTCAGACGTGTGCTCTTCCGATCTAGTCTGAAAAGGGCAGGCTACCTTCATGCTACCGGAGGACTTGCAGCATTTATTAACGATAAAGAGACTGAACAGGGAATACTGATACTACAGACTGAATATTTTACAAACCTGCTTTATGCCGGTACTTTCAGAATGAGAAATTTTTTCAGCCTTGATTATACACGAGGTTTTGGAAGATATAAGGATGAGTATCTTCTCTTTAATACTGACAATGGATTTCCCGGATTTAGCAACGACTCTTTAAAAGCTGAAAAACAACGAATTAGCATAAATATAGAATCAGTACTGTTCAGTCCGCGCAAGTTATATGGCTTCCGGTTTGCCTGGTTCGCATTTGGTGACCTTGGATATCTGTTCGGAACAAATGAATTCTTTAATCAGGGAGAAATACTTTCACGGATAGGAATCGGGCTCAGGCTGAGAAATGACAATCTTGTTTTTAATACCCTTCAAATTAGGTTCAGCTATTATCCCAACCTTCCGAAATATTCAAGAATCAGCTATTTGAATGTTTCCGGTGAAAGATTGCTGAATCCGGATAATTTTGAACCCGGACGTCCTTCATTGCTTCCCTACAGATAAAATCAAAAGTCACATATGCTGAAAGAGTTCACCAGATATATTGAAGATAACAGACTTGTAAATAAGAATGACCGTGTTTTACTTGCCGTAAGCGGTGGAATAGACTCAATGGTAATGACACATCTGTTTATCAGAGCAGGAATAAAAACAGGAATCGCTCACTGTAACTTCTGCCTGAGAGGAGATGATTCCGACAGGGACGAAGAACTGGTAAGAAAATTTGCTTCAGGGTACAATATAGATTTCTTTACCAAAAAATTCGATACCAGAGCATTTGCGGAAGAAAAGGGCATATCAATACAAATGGCAGCGAGGGACCTGAGATATGCCTGGTTCGAAAAAATCAGAAAAATAAACGGATTTGATTCGGTTGCAACTGCACATAATCTGAATGACAATATTGAAACATTCCTTATTAACCTCACCAGAGGCACGGGGATAACCGGCTTATCGGGGATCCGCAAAACCCGGGACAGGGTGATCAGACCCCTGCTTTTTGCTACCAGGAAATCAATCGAAAATTACTGTATAGAAAACCGGATCGAATACCGGGAAGACAAATCCAATGCCGAGACAAAATACTTACGCAACAAAATTCGTCACCTTGTTTTACCATTGCTTTCTGAAATCAATCCTTCCATAGAATCATCGCTTAATGAGACATCTGAAAGACTAAACGATATAAATGCAATTTTTACCTCCTATACTTCCGGTCTGAGAAAAAAACTGCTTAAAAAAAGGGCTCTTATCCAGGCAATTGAAATTGAAAAACTCAATCCATACCTGGATAACAATACACTTCTCTATGAACTGTTCCATCCTTTCGGAATCAGATCACAATCATTAAATGATCTGAGAAATATTGTTACCGGACAGTCAGGAAGTGAGATAATAACTCCGGCCCACAGGATAATTAAAAACAGGAAGGAGCTAATTATCAGTGAAATAACAATAAAAGATGATGTTTGTCTGCATTATGGAAATTCAGATGAACTTCATGAATGTCCTTTTATAAAATCGGTCCGTACGATCAATATAACAGCTCGCTTCAGGCTTCCGGTCAGCCGTTATACAGCCTGCCTCGATCTTGAAAAGATCACTTTCCCGGTAACTGTGAGAAACTGGCAGTATGGAGATAATTTCTACCCTCTGGGAATGAAACACAGGAAAAAAATCAGCGACTATCTTATCGATAATAAGATCCCTGTTTTAAATAAAGAAAAAATAAAAGTGCTTATTTCCGCTGGAAAAATAGCATGGATCATTGGTGAAAGGATTGACGACAGATTTAAGATTACCGACAGAACCAGAAAAGCACTTAAAATTACAATGAAACCATAGGGTACCAGCACCTCCCCGTTTATCAGTCTCCTCGTCTCTCAGTTTCTTTCTCCCCCTCTCCCCCTCTCCTCATCTCCCCATCTCCCTCTCACCTTTTCTCCCTCTGAAAGTTATAAATTCCTCGGTCGGTCAGCATCAGGTCTGCCAGGGCGATAGCGGCAGCAGCTTCAATTATTACCGGCATACGCAGTGCTATACAGGTATCATGCCTGCCTCTGACTTTCAGAGTATCCATTTCTTCAGTATCAAAATTGAATGTAGTCTGATCCACACCTGTTGATGATGTCGGTTTAATTGCCACGCGGAAAACAATATCATTGCCATTTGTTATACCGCCGTTTATTCCGCCCGAATTATTTGTTGCTGTATTGCCTCTGGCATCAATAAATGCATCATTATGTACTGATCCCTTCATTGATGCAGCAGAAAAACCGGAACCGAATTCGATACCTTTCACGGCAGGAACAGAAAAAACCAGATGACTTATAACAGATTCCGCTGAATTGAAAAAGGGTTCTCCCAGTCCTGCCGGAATATTTCTGACAACACATTCAACGATCCCTCCGATTGAGTCTTTTTCTGCCACTGCATTTTTTACCGCTGATTCAATATCAGATGAGCCTCCTGCAGAAATTAGTTTTGCTGATATCTCGGCCTGTCCGGTAATTTTTTTAGCAATTACACCAGCAGCTACAAGTCCCCAAGTAATCCGTCCGGAGAAATGACCGCTTCCCCTCATATCGGCATGACCTCCGTATTTAACCGAAGCAGTAAAATCGGCATGGCCGGGTCGTGGTATTTTAAGGAAATCATCATAATCCGAAGATATTTTATCCTGGTTCAGGGTCATTATTGTGAGAGGTGCTCCCGTTGTTACTCCCCTGAAAAGTCCGCTGAGAATCTCCGGAATATCAGGTTCATGCCGTCCTGTGGTTCCTGCAGCACCGCTTTTCCGTCTTGAAAGATCCGGGACAAAATCTTCAGGACTTAATGGAATACCCGGAGGACATCCGTCGACAACAACACCGATCGCTTTACCGTGCGACTCTCCAAATAATGATATTCTGAATAGTGTTCCGAATGAATTCATTGATTTTATTTTTCTTTTAAGATCTGTCTGTAAAAATCGTCTATTTCCCTTACCGGTAATTTTCTGACAAATGGACTGCCTATTCCTTTAATAAACACAAAATGGATATTATTGCCTGCTTTTTTCTTGTCGTGCCTGATTAATTCAATAATAGTATCAGCCGGGATTCTGATATCAGAGATAAGATTATATAATGTAAGAAGCTTTATTATCCTTTGATAGTTATCATTATCAATATATTCCAGGTCCCTTGACCAGCGTAATGACAGTTCCATCCCGGCAGCCACGGCAAAACCGTGTTTTATTCCCTGATGTAGTTCTATTGCATGTCCAAAAGTATGTCCGAAGTTCAGTACTCTCCTTAACCCTGTTTCTTTTTCATCAGCCGAAACTACCGATGCTTTATATCTTACTGCAAGTGCCACGAGTTCCGAAAGCAGATCCTGGTCACGATTCATGATCTTATTGTGATTATTCTCAAGCAATTCAATTATTGAAGCATCTCCGATGATTCCCGTTTTAATGAGTTCTGACAATCCTGAAAGGTATTCATCCTCAGGCAATGTACGTAGCATTGCAGTATCGCAGATAACAAATTCCGGTTGATTGAAAACACCGATAACATTTTTTATCTCACCCAGGTTAACTCCATTCTTTCCTCCTGTGCTGGCATCTACCTGAGACAATAAGCTGGTGGAAACAAAACCGAAAGAAATCCCTCTCATAAAAACAGAAGCAAGAAAACCTGTGATATCACAAATCACACCACCTCCAATTCCCAGCAAAAAACCGGAACGGTCGATCTCATTACCTAGTAATTCACCCGCAAGTGATCCGATTGTAGCAAGATGTTTGCTTTCTTCTCCAGGTTTAAGCTTCAGTACAGGAAAATCCGGAAACAGATGTCCGTAAATACTGTAAATATTATTATCGGTAATTATTACAACTGAACCTTCGGGTAGTAATCTTACAACTGAGTCCCATCTAAGCCCGACATAAACCTGAGATTCATATCCTCCTGTATTAACTGTTATCTCTTCCAATATTAATATCAATTTTATGATAAAGTTAAAAATTCCTTATCACCAGACTCCAATTTACAAATATAAAATTCATTAACTTCACCCCTGTCAGGAAACAAAAGCTGAATGACAATAAAAGAAAGATATAAGCTGACATATGAATATTTTAAAAAGAACCGTCCTGTAGTAGAGACAGAACTGGTTTACAGTGACCCTTTTGAACTTATTGTGGCTGTAATATTATCTGCCCAGTGCACGGACAAAAGGGTAAATATGATCACACCCGGCCTGATGAAAAGATTTCCCGATGCAAAGTCGATGGCAGAAGCAGATCAGTCAGAAATATTAAGTTTTATCAAATCTTGTTCATATCCGAACAATAAGGCAAAACATCTTTTGGAGATGTCAAGGATGCTGGTACGCGAATTCGACAGCAAGGTACCTTCAGAACCCGAATTACTTCAGAAACTGCCGGGAGTTGGAAGAAAAACTGCCAATGTTGTTGCATCAGTTGTATTTAAAAAGCCTGTAATCGCTGTAGATACTCATGTATTCAGGGTATCTCGCAGGATAGGGCTGACAATAAACGCCAAAACCCCTGAAAATGCTGAATACCAGCTCACAAAAAACACTCCTCCCGGGCTTATGCATGATGCCCATCACTGGCTGATATTACATGGAAGATATATTTGCAAGGCGAGAAAACCCCTTTGCAATGAATGCGGACTGACATGCTTCTGTAAATATTATCAGAGTGTCAACCGGGAAAAAACAGACTCAGATAAGAAAGCAGGCGGTTAAAATCTAAATTTTTGCACTCATGTTGTTGCGGTTAGCGGTTTATTTGCTAATTTTAAGCCGCAATACATATACTGTCTGATGAATTACAAAGCTAAGTTTAAAGAACTAGAGGAGAAATATATTCTTCTCCAGAATGAGCTTTCATCTTTACGTTCACAGGAAAGGAAGGAATTAAATGTCAGTAACAGGGAAGGTACGATTATTGATGAAATATTTAAAACTGTGAGCAGTTATCTTGCCCTCTTCAACAGGCGGGAAGATGGCCGGTTTTATATCATCGGACTAAATAACAAGGTTGAAGAGACAGAACTAATCGATAAAAAAGATGTTACAGGCAAGCCTGTTGATATTACCCCTCTTTGTGAAAGAACAAGACTTCTCGAGCTTCTGAACCTGATACATCAAACGGGAGAAGCACAGAAACTGTCAGTTTCACCCTCGGGGGATGATTCTGAAGGTTATTACATGGGATTTTCTGTATCATCAGGAAATATAATCATTACGTGGGAACCAGGCAGTCTTCAGAAGAAGAATGATGCATTAAGAAGAAGCCGTATCGAATTCGAGAGTTTCGCCGACATGCTTCCCGAAATGATCTATGAAGTAGATCTGAACGGGAAACTGGTATTTGCCAATACCCAGGCTCTTAAATTTTCAGGTTATTCCGTGGAAGAAATGAGAAAAGGACTTTACATATCACAGTTTTTCCCGGATAACTATAAAAGAATGATAGAAAACCTGGCTGCCATCAGGAATCCTGAGGATATTTCGAGCAATGAATACTATGCCAGGAGAAAGGACGGGTCGCTTGTTCCTATCGTAACACATTCATTTGCAATGTTCCATGATGGAAAGATAACCGGATACAGGGGCACAATATCGGATATCAGCAGCCATAAGATTTATGAGGAACAAATTACGAGGGAGAAGGCATTTCTTGAACATCTGATAGATTCAACACCACTGGCCATAGTCATTTCAGATGTTCCGGGCAGGATCACCCTGGTCAACAAAGAGTTCACAAACCTCTTTGGTTATACATCAGCGGAAGCTGTAAACAGGAATATAAATGATCTGGTAGTACCAGGAGAACTAAGGGAAGAGGCGGATACCATTGATGAACTTGCAAAAGAACATCATCGTGTAATACGAGAGACGGTCAGAAGGGATAAATGGGGTAACAGGATCCAGGTGTCGCTGATATCAACAGCAATAATCGTAAATAATGAACCTGCTGCATTCGTAGGTATTTACAGGGATATAACCACCGAGAAGAAGAATGCTCTTCAACAGGAAGTCCTTTACAATATCTCATCCGCTGCATTACATCAGATGGATCTCAAAGAACTATATCCCATCATTGAACGAGAACTGGGAAGGATATGGAGCACAAACAATTTTTATATCGCTTTGTATGATAAAAAGTCCGAAACACTTTCAATGCCATTTTTTGCGGATGAAAAGGATAATTTCCGGGAGGTTCCTGCCCAAAAAACAATAACAGGATGGGTAATAAAAAATAAAAAATCAGTTCTTCTTAAAGAGAATGACCTTGTAAAGCTCGAAGAATCAGGTGAGATAGAACTTGTCGGGACGCAATGCAAGGTCTGGATGGGAGTACCCCTGAAAGTTGACAACGATGTAATTGGTGTTTTATGTCTTCAGGATTATAATGATGAGAACAGGTTCTCAAGTGACGATCTGTATGTCCTGGACTTTATTGGTAATCAGACAGCTATTGCGCTCCAGAGAAGAATAATGCTCGATAATCTTATTACGGCCAGACAAAAAGCCGAAGAAGCCGCCCAGTCAAAACAGATCTTCATGTCGACAATGAGTCACGAGATACGTACTCCTCTCAATGAAGTAATCGGAATCACAAATCTTCTGTTGCAGGGTAATCCGCGTGAAGATCAGATGGATTACATAAAGACACTTAGATTTTCGGGAAATCATCTGCTTACGCTGGTGAACGATGTGCTCGACTATAATAAGATGGAATCAGGGAAAATAGTCTTTGAGCAGATACGATTCAACCTCAATGATTTCCTCAATGAAATAATGAGATCTTATTCATTCAGGTCAAAAGCCAAGGATCTTGAATTCGATATCAGGAAAGAAGGGAACCTGCCCGTAAATGTCATCGGAGATCAGATAAGACTTAATCAGATACTGTCGAACCTGCTGTCAAATGCATTGAAATTCACAAAACAGGGTGGTATCACTGTAACAATTAAAGAAATTGAAAGGAAAAACAAACAATCAAAGCTTGAATTTGCGGTTAAAGACACGGGAATAGGCATTCCTTCTGAAAAACAATCAGCAATTTTTGAAAATTATACCCAGGCTTCATCAGATACCACAAGGAGATATGGAGGTACCGGGCTCGGACTTGCAATATGTAAAAAACTTGTCGAACTGCAGGGAGGAACAATATCAGTTGAAAGTGAACCGGGAGAGGGTTCAACTTTCAGGTTTACGCTCACTTTCGAGGATATAACAGATGATAAATCCCGCTTTGATGATACCCAGGTCACTGAAACATACACAGGTCTGGAAGGTAAGAGAATACTGGTTGCCGAAGATAATAAGATCAACTTTTTTGTAGCAAACAAATTTCTTGCCGGATGGGGTGTTATTGTTAGTCATGCTGAAGACGGACAACTTGCAATTGAGAAACTTGAGAAGGAAGATTTTGATCTGATCCTGATGGATCTTCATATGCCAATTATGGATGGCATTGAAGCAACCAGGGTAATAAGGAGTTCAGATGATCCGCGTATAAAGGATATTCCGATAGTTGCACTGACGGCTGCTATAATGTCGGAAAACCACGAACGTATGGATCAGCTCAAGATCAATGATTATGTTCTTAAACCTTTCAAGCCGCATGATCTGTTTGAAAGGATTAAAAAGCATATAAGGTGAGGTGCAATGGCGCAATAGCACATTGGTGAAGGAGTTAAGCGACGCGATACAAAACGGTGCAGTTATTATTTTATACAGTGCCTGCTTATATAATCTGTCGCTTTTTTATTCCCCATACTGAAAGATTTCCGGAAATCGTGACAGGCATCTTCTGTTTTTCCTGAATTAAGAAGAGCTATTCCTTTGTTAAGCCATGTATCGGAATTACCCGGATCAAGGTCAAGGGCCATGGCATAATCCCTGACAGCCCAATCCCATGACCTGGCTGAAAAATATGAATTGGCTCTGTCGATATAACACTGAGGATCATTAGGATTATTCTTAAGGTTCTCTGTAAAATAGCGTAAAGCTTTGAGGTTATCTCCCGATACTGCACTGACTCTTCCTGCCATACTTAAAGCATTTTTATCCTCCGGAAAAAGAAACAGGTATTTATCTAAATCAGCCATTGCTTTGTCATTTTCCCCTGTTTTCCTGTAAGATTCCGCCCTGAGAAGAAGCAGATCAGGATCAGCCACACCCGTATTGAGCAAATTTGAGTAGGTTGCTGACGCTCCTGCCGAGTTTCCGAGGGCTTCCTGAACACCGGCCAGAGTTCTGAGATATTTTTCATTTCCAGGATCTGTGGACAGAAGACCAGTGAGTGTCTTTACGGCTGCAGTGAAACGGCCGGCCGATATATCAACGAGCGATTCGGCATATTTTGTTATTTCACTATCCGGATAGCTTTTTCTTAGCTCATTCAGTGATGCAGAAGCCTCCTCAATCTTCCCTGCAGAGGTATAATACTCGATCTCCGACAGGCTTTCCTCACTGAGAGAATACCAGTCTTTTTTCCAGAATTGCCTCCATTCCGGTCTGCTCTCAATCTTTCCAAATGCAGGATCCAGCATTATCTCCTTTTCACTTCTTTTAAAATCAGACTTCATGGATAATTCCAGGTGATAAGTGGATGTGGCTGCATCACCTTTAATTGCATATACCTTTGCCAGACCATATTCACCGGAAAGGGGCAATAAAGAACTGGCTGCATTAAAATCGGCAATAGCGCCTGAGTGATCGGCTTTAAGGATGTTTGCTTCAGCTCTTTCGAGATAAAGCCTGTGGTCCTGTAGTTTGTTCAATGCTTCAGCCAGTATCTGAACAGAGCGTTCAGGATGGCCGGTCCTGTTAAAGGCTTTTGCCATCAGGAGATAATCAGAGACTTCCTGCCCGGAAGAAAATCCGGAAATATGAAGTAAGGTAAGAAGTATGGCTACATTCTTAATTATTGATATTCTGTATTTCATTTTGTTTCCTCCTTCTTCACTTCTGCTCCTTTTTCAGTAATAACATGAACAAATCCTGACAGATGGAATTGTTCCAATCCTGTTATACGCCGTTCAAAAACTTCACACTGGTAAAAATAGACACCGGGAGAGACTATTTTTCCTTTATATGTTCCATCCCAGTCTATCCTGGGCTTGTCAGTACTGAAAATCAGCAGCCCGTTCCTGTTGAACAATTTAAAATCTATTCTTTCCACAAGACCTGATGTCTTGGCAAGCAACCTGTCGTTGAAATTATCACCATTTGGTGTGAATACATTGGGAATCTCATAAAAATTACAGGAATCGACACAAACCTTGGCTGACCATTCGCTTTCATTCCCGATTGCGTCAAAAGCAGATACAGCATAGCAGCCTGATACGATCTCACCCGGGTAATGTTTATATGTGAAGATATTCCTGTCTTCAATGGTTGCAATCAGAGTAAGCGGATCTTCATATGTCATTGCATAATAGATCTTGTAACCGGCAACATCCTCAAAACACAAGGGATCTTCTATTGTCCATCTCAGTTTGTTATACAGGCTGTCACACTGGCTGGTAACATTAAGATCCGGTGGACACGGAGGCTCATTGTCAACCGGAGTGACACAGGTTATCTGGGAATAATTGATAAGGTTCTTTGGAAGATTGTCTTTAAGATAACCTCCCGTCGATCTTACATAATAGCAATAACTCCTGCCATTTTCCAGGTTCAGGTCGGTGAATGTAAGCTGGTTGGTTGATCCTACCGAATCAAAAGTCATAGTCACACTGTTCTGCCTGAAAAAATCATAACGGGTATTGATCCAGGGAACATTCCTTTCTATGGTAAACCTTACTTTTCTGTCGCCGGGGCTTGCAATAAGAAATATTGATGAAGCAAATGCAGGTTCACCGACGAGGAATTCATTTCCCGGTGTTCTGTTCCACAATTCGATCTTATATATGTAGCCTGTCGACAGTGTATTCACGGGAGTATCGGTGAATGTAGTATCATTGAGGTTGTTTGTGGGAATGGATCTGATCTTTGTAAATTCAGTCCCGGCTATTCCTTCTGCCCTGTAGATTATGTATTCCCACGGGCCGGGAGCAGGAATGGTATCGAGTCCGGACGGCTTCTTCCAGCCAACAAAAATTGAACCACTGGTCGCATTTGTACTGTTC
>CAYQZL010000151.1:1619-10373 GCA_964421975.1 uncultured Rikenellaceae bacterium | reverse complement strand
AAGAAGGAAGCCAGATTGCAGACTGACCCATAACGGAATCCTTACTAAGATAAGCGGGCAAAAAAGGCGTCCTCCCTATTATAGCTTGTCGGTTGGGCATAAAAACGCTGTTTTCAATCTGTATTCCGGCAATTCCTATACGTGGTTTCTTTTGCTGCGCTGAGGCATCGGTAATTAACAACGCTGCCAACAGACAGAAAGTCAGGAGCAATATATTGATCTTCATTTTTCTTTGTTTGTTTTATGTAATTTCATTTATAGTAAAAACGAATATAAACCTTTTATGAAGATGTTTCAGGTGATCGTTAATATTATCCTTTGATTTATTATTTTTTGTATCCTATTTGTATCTCATAAAAATGCATTAGCCGGAAGCCTTGTCCACTTTAAGCCAGTCTTTAATTCAAATATATAATCCACAGGATAACTGTTATTTACAACCGGCGGGATGTGGTCAATTAACTCTGGCGGAGAATGGTCAGGTCCACCGGCTCATGCAATTTAACATCTGTTTTGTATCCTATTTGTATCCCATAATATAAAAAGCCTCTTATTATCAGATTACTAGGAAGCTTTTAATGTACCCCGAACGGACGAAAGTTGCAACCATGTTGTGAAGACATGTCTGCTATAAATAATACAGCAATCACAAGTCCTAAATAATCATCTTCTTATCCTTCAAAATATTTTTGACTTATATACATCTGTTTGCTAACTTTAACATAAAACTGAAAAAAGACAACCCATTCCTTAACAAATCCATATATGCCCCACGACGTATTCATAAGCTACTCCAGTGTCGATAAGACTGCTGCTGACACTGTCTGTTCCATTCTTGAGCAAAATGGCATAATCTGCTGGATAGCCCCAAGGGATATTACCCCGGGGCTCGATTTTGCAGAAGCAATCATCGATAGTATAAAATTATCGAAACTGTTTATCCTGGTCTATTCATCAAACTCAAACAACTCCAAACAGGTAATCAGGGAAGTGGACCGGGCAGTACATCTGGGACTTCCTGTCATTAACGTCCGGCTCGAGGATATACCTCTGTCAAAACAGCTAGAATATTACCTTAGCAGCGTTCACTGGCTCGATGCAAAGAGCCCTCCATTGGAACAGCACATTAATAAATTATCGGGTGTGGTTAAAATTCTTCTTAGGAAAGATGGAGCCAGGGAGAAAGATCTTGAAAGGGCCATAAGGGAGGGAATACTGCAGGTGGGACAGGATAAAAAATCCATTGCCGTCATGCCTTTTAAGAACATGAGTAACGATCCCGAACAGGAGTATTTCAGCGACGGGATGATGGAGGAGATCCTTGACCGTCTCTTCAAGATCGGCGACTTGAAGGTTATCTCACGCACTTCTTCGATGCATTTTAAGAATACCGACAAGTCGGTAAAAGAGATTGCCCGGGAACTGGGAGTAGCAAACATAATTGAAGGCAGCGTACGAAGAGCAGGCAATATGGTGCGAATTGCCGTTCAGCTGATTGATGCCGGAACCGATGCCCACTTATGGTCAGAGATTTACAACGGAGATCTTAGTGATCTGTCACGCATATTTGTTATTCAGAGTGAGGTGGCACAATCAGTTGCCAGGGAGCTGAAGGCGGTTTTGTCACCGCAGGAGTTGGAGCTTATTGAGAAGAAACCCACACAAAACATGGAAGCTTATGAAGCTTTTCTCAAAGGACGGTTTTATTTGTATAAATTAACCAAAAGTGACCTGGAGACAGCAATGAAATATTTTAACCTTGCAATAGAAAAGGATCCCGAATATGCTCCTGCTTATGCAGGAATTTCCATGGTCTGGACAGGGTTAATGCAGATGGGGCATATTCCGCCTGATGAAGCTGGCCCAAATATTATGGAAGCTCTAACGAAGGCAAAAAAACTTGACAACACGAACGCAGAAGTAATATACACACTGGCATGTATTAATACTTGGATGATGTGGGACTGGGAAGGTGGTGAATCAGTATTTAAAAAAGCATTGGAGATCAATCCCAATCATGCGGAAGCACATGCATACTATTCGCATCTCCTGAACATTATGGGGAGACCCGAAGAAGCAATGACAGAGATTGAGTTAGCTCTCAAACTGGATCCATTTAATCCTCTTATAATAAGTCTTTACAGTGTTGATTTAGTATTTGTGCGCCGTTTTGAAGATGCCATAAGGTTTGCCAGGGAAGCGATAAGGATGGAACCAGCATCACCTGTAGCTCATTCAGCACTTGAGTGGGCCTTGCATATTACAGGAAGATACGATGAAGCCTGGGAAGTAATTAAAAGAGATTTTGAGCAAAATGCTGGATTTGAAGGCTGTTTTAGTGATGACTTTAATGATACAGGATATGCTGTTGCATTGACCAAAGCTGCAAAAGCTAAGATATCAGGCGATTCGACTTATGTCAATCCCACTTTCCTGGCATTACTGTATATTTTTGCAGGTAACATAGAAGCAGCGCTGGAATATCTGGAAAAAGCGTACAAAATACGCGAAACAAACCTGCCTTATCTGAGGGGCCCAATTTTTGATATTATCCGGGAAGAACCCCGTTTCCGGGAGATTGCCCGTAAAATGGGGCTGCCGTATAAATAACGACGTAAATCTGTAAAGGTGTAACGGCTCAGCGGCCTTGTTGCAGAGGTACTAAGGCATAATGGTATAATGGTTTTACGTCCCAACCGTGTAACATATAAAATGATATCAGAATTCAAGGATTAATCTGTAAACTTTTTTAGGTTGAGTCACCACAAATCCGGACTTAATATCATGAACTATAGATTACTATTAAATGTCTATTCCCCTCGCAGAATGTGGTTAAGGCGACCGGTTTATCCAGCTTAGAGACATATACTATCGAATAACAATCGAATGACAATTGGTCCCAAGATTTTACAATGCAGTGCTTGCTTCGACAAAAAGTGTGAGTGGGAGAGTGAGTCTTGAGCAAAAAGAGACGAGAGTGTTCGTTCGAACTACTCGCTCTCACTCTCGTACTTTTTCAGCCCGCCTTCGCTGAAGCTTCGGAGGGCACAGTACCCGGAGCGGGACTTGAACCCGCACAAGCATTACTGCTCACAGGATTTTAAGTCCTAATGGCCAGATTTACTAACAGGCAGATATACATATTTATAGAAGTTGTCTGAATTTTATATCGCAAGGATTCCGCAATTTTATGGCCAAAAGATATGGCCAATTATGGCCATATTAACTGTTGATAAATCGGTTTTGCTTGCTCCAATATAAGCATTAAATTTGTATGTGTGAAGTTAAATTATATTGGTTCTATTTCATGTGTTGTCGCCCGGCTCATTTATGGGCCGGGTTTTTATACTGCGAAGAAATCAGCCGGTCGGCGGTAGGGTTTTTTACCCTGGCTGAGACTTGATTTGACTTTCATTAGTTGCTTCTGGTACTTATCCTCCTCAATGGCATAATCATCACCATACCGGTTAATCAAATACCATTCCTTGAGAGTGTATGCTACGAGGGCTTCAATAATGGCACTATCACATGATTGAAGCATGTTCCTGTCCCAATTACTGTCAAGCTTCACACTATACATCACATAATCGTCACCTGGATTATAAACATTGTAGTTTAATCCGGTTATATCCTGTTCCCAGGCTTCTTCCAGCACTATGGTATTAGCTGTATTGTCTGCGATTGTTTTCTGTTGGTCCTTCAGCTCATCCGAGGTAATGACAAGTTTATGGCCTTTAAGCGCTGAAGGAACAAGGGACAAAGAACTGTCTGTTATAACTGTATCAGCAACAGATTCAATGGTACCGGATGCGTTCTTAACTCCAAAGGATACCCCATATTTATAAGCATCCGTTACATTCTTGGCAAAGGCTGATAGTTTCTTATATACCTCTACCGCACCCTGGGGAAGAACATCATCATACCAGTCCCGCTCATCATCCGTTATGGCAAGCTTTTCAATAAGGGAATTCCCCTGTTCGTCTTTCGCAAATCGGCCTCTTATAGCAGATCTCCGCTTGGCTATATTAAAGATATCCGTCAGGCTCGCAAAGAACACCAGGTCATATACCGTGGAATCTTCGGTCTGAGGATCTATCATTTCGTCCAGGTTCTCAAATGCTGTCCGGTACAGGGGAGAGAACGTGTCCGTATCGTTATTATATAGTTGTATCATATCTATCTGTTTGTCTTTACTCCAAAGTTGAATAGTATAATGCCGGCCTGTTTTCGTGAACGGTCAAAATAGATATCAAACAATGTGATGCGCCCGATCCGTATCTTTACTGCAATCTTATCCCACTGTTTGTTTTTGCTCGTCCAGCTATTAATGAATGTCATTTTATTCCGGGTTTAATGAATTTTGACACAATCCTAAGTATCGTGGTAAGGATTATGACCACACTGAACATCATAGAATATTTATAGATCTTCGGTATGTATTTTACAGGTTCCGGGACCTTCGTTATTTTTAAATACTCCGATTTCCAGTGGTACACTTCCTTTAAGGCATTCTCCAGCCTTCGCTCAATGGTTGTATCCTTCTGTTCCAGCATTAGCCTTATCCTTGGATACTGCCACCAGGCCCAGGCTTTGGCCAGTGAGGTTTCAGCTACGGCAGTATCAGCGATATAGTTTATTACTTCCGGGCAAGGGATCATAACCGAATCGGTTACGGTCTCCCCAGGGAGCTTAATATAAAAGGTAGTATCCCGGAGAATAATTGAATCCCTCACCTGAATGATTTTAATAGTGTCAGCATGAGGCGGGAACTTCTTTGAGCATCTCTTCTGAGTTACACACGAAGTCACCGCAAACACCACCAGGATCATTCCTATTATAATATACTGAGCTGCCTTATGCATTATTACCAACCAGAGTCTTTTTGTCGGGATCGAAGATATTAGTTACCTTTTTCCATAAGAACTGGCCACTTGAACCAATAAACACCGCTGTCAGGAAGGTTACTTCACCTATCAACTGACTCACCATAGGTTCATCCTTAGAATACACCACCGCACACCCAATAATGATGTTTAGAAGGGTTGCTACAATATTCTTTTTAAAGAATATTGAGAAGCGGTAATCTGTCTTTCCCGTGGCTTCATTAAGCCCGAATAAAAGATTTATTACTGCTCCTGTCAGTATTGCGACATACAGTTCCATTACTCGGGTTTTGCTTCAATTTTCAAAGCCTGAAGGACCAGCTTTACAAATGCCAGGTCAAAGATCCCATTGCTTATAAAACCGGCAGCCACACCATAGATTATTGTGTGAAGCCAGTTCATCTCGGCCATAAATCCCAGATTCACCAGATTACCAATTACCATCAGAAGGATTGCAACCACCCAGGCGGTTAATTGTTTCCAGAATCCTTCCAGTTTAAGGAGTTTATTGATAGCTGCAGCAAGAAAAACCGTAACAGCAGCTATGCCGGCCAGTGATCCAAGCCAAACATTAATATTGGCAAACAAGCTCAACCAGTCCGTAGGAGGCTCAACGCTCTGCCCGAAAGTCGGGATTATAAGAGCAAACATCATCACAAGAAACATCATTGACTTTTTCATCTTTTTTTGTTTTTAGTTAATACTAATTGTTAATAGACCATTTAGTAATGGTTATAAATTATTATCGTGTCCCCTGGATTCTGCCATTGCCAGAAGCGGTTTCCCTTACCTGTAATGGCATGAGCAGTCGGGACAGATATAAACATCATTTTCTTATAGAAGGTGCTATCCACGTCATCCCTCACGATGCCATATTGTTCATAAGGGAAAAGAGCATCAAACTCCTCCATCTTGGCAAGCACAGCAAGATCAGCCTTGTTATACAGGTACTCTATTCTCTCCATCTCAGTATCAACGGTAAGTAGTGTACTGTCAATAGTAGGAGGAATGGTATCCAAAAGGGTAACATAGAACTTGATCTGCTTATAATTCTTTGAATTATCGGTTGCCCGGATCTTTACTTCGACCCTGGCTCCCGGATAACCAAGTATGAATCCCGGCTCCGGATCCTGTGTCAGAGTAACAGGACCGCAATTATCGCTTGCTGTCACCCTTGTCCTGTAATCCGGTAGAGGTGCCATACAGGTTGAGTCCGTGATATAGACATATTGCGGAGGCACCTGGCTTAGTAGGCATGAGCAGCTTGCGAGTATAGTTGTTGTAATTATTAAAAACAGTTTTTTCATATCAAACAATATTTATATAAACTTTCTCTCCAATTCTTAACTGAGCTTTAATGAGCTCAGTGATCTTTTCTTCATACTCGAGGGACTTGATCACCCCTCCCCGAACCTTATTCTCTCCTGGGATCAGGCAGCCATGTGTATTCTTATGGGTTGCCACCTTAGATTTCGTCCCATGAATCCTTATACCGTCAAAGTGGGGTACGTTGACCAGGAGTGGAAGAGCTCTTTTGAATTTCGGGGAATAAGAAATTATCACCTCATACATTCCGTAGGGAATAGCAGTATTTCCATAAATCTTCCCTTCTCCCGGATCATTAAGATCTCCGTCCTTATTGTGGTCCCTAACAGGATCCTCAAGGATATCACAGAGCCTTTCCCCGTTAAGGTACAGATGGCTTATTGTATATTCTGATTTACAGTATTCTCTTAAAAGTGGTAATATCATATTGCAGCTTTTAATTGTTGTCTGGCCCTAAAAAGTAATGTCCTTACAGCGACATGGTTCATCCCGGTTATTTCGGCAATGTCTTCATCCTTGTTACCGTCAATATGCAATTCGATTACTCTTCTTCTTCTCTCTGGAAGCATTTCAATACACTCCTCGATCTTTTCAACTGTTTCAGAATGCAGGAGTTTTTCCTCGGGATTGTAATTCTTATCCTCGATTCTTATGAAATTCTCGATGCTTTCAGAACTGAAAATCATTTTTGATTTTTCCCTTATAAAGTCCCTGACTGTATTTTTCGCAATCGTAAACAGCCATGTAGAAAACTTGCATTTGCCATTGTATTTGTCAAGCTTTCTGAATGCTTTTTCAAATGTTATCATCAGCAAATCCTCAGCATCCATCTTGTCAAACACCATCCCGTTAATGAAAAAGAACAGTCTGCTCCGGTACCTTTTAAGAAGTACTGAATAACCCCGGCTGTCACCGTTCAGGATGGATGATATGATAATTTCGTCTGTCATTCAATTTTTGTAAAGTTTCCGTTCTTGTCGATCATTAATCTGCCGTTTTTGTCCTTGGCGAAACCACCGGATATAACTGGTTGGGGGATTGGTGGTATATATTCAAGTATTCCTATTTCCGGGGGAAGTGTACTACTTAATGATTGCCTAATATAATCTTCTGTTAGCCCCACATCTACTCCCGTATTTATTGCAGGTGAAGTTGATTGTAGATTAAAATTCGTGCCCCCATTAATCCATTGTGGATCAGCTATTATATTGTCACTCCAAGTAAAATTTGTAAGATAATTTTGATAATTTGTAAACCATACGTATGAGTTATTCCCTGAATTAAAGATTATATTATTAGTAAATTGTAGATTATCCATTCCGATCAAGTACGTGCGCCCTCCCTCACCTCGTAGTATATCATATTTCATATTCAGAAATATGTTGTTTTTGAAAAAGAAATTAGTGCTCGTTCCATTGATCGGAAGCAAAATTGCGTAATCCTCAGTATCATACGTTTCGTTATTTGTTACAATATTGTTATAGAACATTATGCTATCGTATGTATGTGTAGTATCAGCACTTCCAAAATTTAATGCTCTCTGATAATCATCATTTGGATCATCTGGCGTTGACGTTCCTAATTCCCAGAAAATATTGTAATGTATTTTTATATTGTTTTTAGTAAACGGCTGCCATGTATGCGGAACAGTGTCATTCCATCCATACTGAGAAGCAAAACTTATTGCAGTTCCAGTGTGATTACAAAAATTACGAAAGACCTCTATGTCATAGCAATTTGACTCAAGCATAATTCCCGGATAGTTTACTTGTTGACAAGTATCTGTCCCAATTTCATTATCATATATTTTCGCCCCATATGAGTAATTTCCTGCGGTATTCCCTTTACTCCAAACATTAACCACATCAATAGCCCCTATTACCTTGTTATTATAAATTTCACAAGCCCCACGAGTGTCCCATAATTCTATGGCAAATGGAAGATCAGGGACACCAAGACTTTCATCACGACAGTATTTATATATCTCATTATTATATATTCTTAACTCCACATGTTCGCACTTTGTACCCTTTATTAATATCCCCCTTCTACGGTTTGCATAAGCTGGTTGTATAAAAGAATTATTATAAATTTCCGTTCCTTTAGTTGTTCCCATATCTAATGCTCCGTAAGCAGTGGCGGTTGGTGTTCCCCAATAGCCGGATGAATTATAAAATATACAATCATGTACCTTAAATCCTGTAATATAAATAGATGGTTCAGTGTAATACTGTTCTAATCCACTAATATCTATGCCGGATTTATAGAAATTAATAAACTTACAATTATCAAATACTACACTGTCACGTTTTCTTATATAAGCACCAATCGGAACTGTTTCGCTATTCCCGTCAAATGTCAAATCTTTAAAATAGTGGTTGCCCTCACTTCCCAATGTGGAACTATACATTTTAATAATTGAATTATAATTGCCGTCTTGTCCGCTTGTTGTTATCGTAGATGAAAGAATAGAAACATCAATACCATCTCCAACCACGCTAACTCCGGTTGACAATTCACATATCGCTGTTTCGATAAATGTTCC
>CAYQZL010000151.1:0-1609 GCA_964421975.1 uncultured Rikenellaceae bacterium | reverse complement strand
ATTTACATGAATAGTATCTCCGGCAGTCGTTACTTGCGTACAGGCATAATCAAGAGTTGCCCAAGGTGATCCCGATGATCCATCACCAGTAACATCTGAGCCTGTCGGTGGGGGAGAAATATAGTAAGTTGTCTGCCCTGAAAGAATCAAGCCAAAACAAAGGCATAATATGGTTATAAACTTTTTCATTCAAAAGGATATTGGCCTGCGTTGTATAATTTCTTTACTTGGGCAGGTGTTAATGCACTGCTAAATATTGCCAATTCATCCATTCGTCCCAAAATTCTCGATCCTGCATTTATATAAGCATCGCCCCATGCAGTATAACTATTAGCCTGAAAACATTCTCCGCTCATAATATCTGCTGCTGTACTAACATCAACTCTATTTATATACATTTTCAATGGTAATCCATCGCCCTGATTTACGGCAACTGCATGATACCATGTACTATCCTGTAATACCGTTGAACTATAAACATCATAAGTTGTCGGAGTGCTATTTTTTACATAAAATCTAACTCTATTCGCAGGTGATGTATGGGATGAGTTTATCGTTATAGAGGAATACGAAGGAGATGCGCCTGAATTATTCTGTGCGAAAAATACCATACTCCTACCTATGTCTGTTGGAATGCTATCCAGCCAAAACCAGAATGATATGCTAAATGTATTTCCTCCGGGGGTTTTACCTGAGCTATAAGGCATAGTAGCGACATAATCACCAGTAGTGTAACTATGTATTGATCTGCCGTATATACCATCTTGATTTACATCTCCTGCTGTTGTTCCATTCCATGAGCCTAATGCGTCATATACAGTCGTCCCGGAAGTCTCATCAAGCTTCCAATAACCTAATAAACTATCGAGTAAATCTTGGCTGAATGATAATGTTTGCCAATACGTGGGATCATGAAGTTCAAGTATAACCTTTTCATTGTTTACCAATGCTGGACGAACAATTATCGTATCTCCATTAGTTCTAAATGTGCTATCTATTGTATTTACTGCCCCAGAACTAAGATATTGTAAATCTCCTCCCCTGAATAATTTTATATATTGTGATTCAGATATGTAAGGATTGATGATTAGTGAATCAGATGCTTCCGGTGCGCCACCTTTCCCGACAATAAACCTCATGACTTTTTTAAACATCCTGGATGGTGTAACATACCCGCCATCATAAATATTTGAATCCGGTAAGGCAACTGCCCGTGTAGCTCCTGCCTTTGCTGCATCGAGTGAATCATTAATAGCCTGTCTTGCGTCAGCATCATTTATCAATGTCCCGCTTGTCGGAAGTGTCAGACTTGTTGTGTTTGAAGTCGTAAGAGTTATTGCATCTGCACCGGATAAGGTTAATAAGCCACCTCCCGTGTGAAATTTGCTTGTATCAAGCTTGCTGTTTATCTGCCCCTGTACTCCTGACGTTACTCCGACGAGATGATTGAGTTCCGTGGTATTGACCAGGGCTCCGTCAAGAATATTGAGTTCTGTTCCATTGGCCGTGACTGTAACCAGGCCAATCCTGAGAGCATTCTCATTTATCCGGACCGTAGAATTAAACCTCGCATCCCTGTTAAAATACATACTGTCAAGAACGTTCTGCT
>CAYQZL010000150.1:0-10582 GCA_964421975.1 uncultured Rikenellaceae bacterium | reverse complement strand
GATAATGAGCGGTGACTGGAGTTCAGACGTGTGCTCTTCCGATCTAAAATATGATGGTTTACTTAACCTATACATTATCAGTAAGTTTATTGTCTATTTCTTGTCCGGTTTTTCAGAACTTATAAGCAGTTTGACCGGTCCAAGCAGACCTGAAGCAGGGTTCCCTTTATACCTTGACGGAATGGTCTGATAATGATTTGACAGAGTGTTATATACCAGCACTTCGATTGTGTTTTCACCCTTCTTGAGAAAACCTGAAATATCTGTTTTCCATGGGGGAGCAACTCTTACTCCGGCCTCCTTACCATTTACAATTATCCCGGCAGTACCGGCAACCCTGCCCAGGTCGGCTATTACTCCTGATTTAGCCTGGGTCGAGGTCAGGTTTATTTTTGTTTTATATCGCACTCCTCCGGAATAATTATTAAGGATCCCCATTTCTGACCAGTCGCCTGTTTTCATCATGCCACTGTCATCAGTTTCAACAGTTACAGGCTCCGGTATGAGAGCTCCTCCGGATATTCCGGGACCAGGCGGAGTGATCCGTATTGCAACGACTGCAGCTCTTTGCGGTGCTTTTTCTGATTCAAACCTTCCATCTGGCTGCTTTTTCATTGGAACACCATCGATCCAGGCTTCGGCATCTCCGGGTGTCCTGACAGTTATAGCTGATGTTCCGGGAGCTGTCAGGAACCTGAACCATTCTGCTGCTGTTTGCCCGGCAGTGATATCGAAGGGGATAATACCCTTGTCACCTGACCATCGCATTGATAATATATTACGGCCAGCCGGTTCAGGAACATCCTTTTGTCTCAATACAAAATGGCCACGGCCGGCACTGTCAAACCTGACTAGTACAGGGTTGGTCCCGGCTTTAAGGTTGATCCCGTTATCCGTAAATGAAACCTGGTTCCCATTTACATAAATTACTGCAGGATTCAGAACAGGAGAGGAATGACTATTATCATCAGGCAGCTTATCGCTGAAAAGAATATCCGCTGTTATGTCCCGGGGTACTGTGGCACTGGTCCATACATAATATCTTCCATTTGGGATCTCATCCACATAACGGATCTCATTCAGTCCGGGTTCCTGCTTCCCTAGGCATAGGAAATCATCGCTAACCTTGCGTTTAAGTCCGTGATAGCCCTGATGGCCCGGGTCACCTTCTTTACCCAGTTTCCATGAAATATCATATGGCTGCCATATAAATCTTCTTCCATAAACGTATTCGGGAACAGAAGGATCAATACTTGTCAAAGCCGCAAGCCTTTTCTCAAAGTAATAAATGCCAACATTTGGCGGAATTGGTCCCAGAACATAAAACTGTGTTCCAAAACCATGAAGCTTTTCATCCCATCCGGAATCATCTGTTCCGGGAAGCATAGCTGACTTTGCAAGGTCTGCTGTTTCATGTGCCCATCTGAATCGCCTCGCTTCAACTCCTATTTTTTCATTATTGTCGACAGGCAGCCGGAAATCTCCCCATTTATTATCCATTGTGGGAATAAAACTGACATTCCATTCAAGGGGAAGATATATTTCTTTAACCGGTATATTTTCATTTTCAGGTGGATTGATATGTTTTTCCCCCGGAGTAAAAACTACAATACATGCTTCATAATTTTCAAGAGGGAGCTCCACAAGGGTTCCAGCCGGAGTTTCTCCCGTCACCCTCATTGGTTTTGTATTTCCGGTCCAGGGATCCCATAGTTCTACGGCACCTTTACACCGGAATTCGGCAACAGATCCCGGATTTGCATCCATAACCATATAAATATCACGGAATCCTGCCTTCCGGTGTAAGTAACGTACCGTCTGTTCTTTTCCTGATACATCCTGTACAAATGCTTCTTTTATTGCAATGACTGCCTCATCAGTTGAGTTGAATCTGCAATTTTGCTTAAAAGCTATATCGTTTATAAGGATCAGTTCGCCGTCAAATCTTCCTGCACGGTCGGACGCTGAAGGAATTGATCCGACAGAGCAGACTTTCCCGCCGGCTTCTGCAAAAGCTGCAGCTTTTTCTATGCTTTGCCAGCGTACGGCTTTCATATCAGCAAAGATCAAAGCTTTATAGGATGCGCCGGCATCCTTAACCTTAAGACATCCGTTTTCAATGACAGCTCCTGACAGCGACTCATTATCAATAAATTCAAAATTTATCCCTGCAGTCATCAGCTTTCTCCCCAGTTCAAATGTTGTATTCCTTGCAGTATCTCCACCCATTTCGGCTTCATAGGGAGCAACAGGATAAACAATTGCCACATCGCATACTGTATGGCCCTGGCTCATCAGCCAGGACAGGCGGTCGAAATATCTCAGAAAGTTATCCATGTGACCCCAGTACGGCATCCTGAAATGATAGCATGGAGGCGCCCATTCCCAGAAGGAACCGTATGTGGAATAATACAGACCATGAAGATTCAGAAGCGTGCAGCCATAGAGGAAATTTTCCCGTGTTGCAAACATCAGCTGTTCAGGTGTTGCTCCCCAGCCCAGACTATGATATCCTTCGAGCCATACCCGGGGGCGCTGATATAAATTGGCAATTGAAGAGGAAACCTTTCCCTTGATAAGATCGGCTTTCCCCCCGGGGGTATCATGGCCCGGAGCGCTGTACCATCTTGTCGCCCGGAAATAGTCCCCGAACTCTGACGGATCGAGGCCCCGCCCGCCGGAATCACAACCATATATCATCCCTCTTTTTGCATGCCACTCATAAATTGGCTTAAAATAGCGTTCTTCAATGAGAGACATCCTGACATCAGCATAATCCATCCTTACCTTAGGGGTCATATTTCCCATATCAACCCACATTGCAGGTAAAACTTCAAAAAGGTCGTAACCTTTACGTTTTTTGAATTCTTCCGCAAAATCGGGATTCCATGCATACTTGCCGACTACAATGTGTAATTCATCATTGAAGAAATAATTCAGACCCTTTGAAGATTTCCCCGGAGCCCTGTCCTCAAACGGCTGGAAAAAACCATTAATGACTGTATCTCCCGATCCTGCCATAAGCGGATTTAAGGATCCTTCTTTCCTTACCGCCCTGTATATCCAGATTTCCCACTTCCCGTCCGGCGCTTTCCATGTAAGGATCCCGTTTTTTATCAGTGGAGTAAGATCATTACCGCCTTTCAGGGGAGTACCCTCTTCTGATCTGTAAGCCCGGGCAGCAAATGCATCTTCCGGTATAATTATTTCGATCTCCTCTCCTGTAGATACAGTGACAATTTCACCTGTCCGGATCTCATAAGCATTAAGGTATGGCTTGCTGTAGAATAATTTGTAAAATAAGTTCGGAGCGCCTCTGGGCCAGTCGATTGTATATGTACTCAGACCGATCCCCATATCGAGCTTTGCACACTCCTTTGAAACCTTCGAATAAATTTTCCACCACTCTTCCTTAAATATCTCAGGCTTGTCCTGGTCGGTCATCCAACCCGGTGTGTCGAGATGAGAATAATTGACCTGAACTCCGCTGATGCCTTTTTTATGCAATTCTCTTAACTGGCTGATCAGTCTTTCGCTATTCAGAGTATCTCCGCTCCACCACCAGAAGGGGACCTCCCCATAGCCCGGAGGAGGATCTTTAAAACCGGGAAGGACATCCAGTTTGCTGCTGCGTACAGGCCAGCCCGGCGCTATTTCCTTTTTACCACATGAGCAGGAGCAGATCAGGATAATTATTATAAGGGTCAGTACTCTAGACGTCATAAAGCATATAAATAGTTCTATAGTTATATTTGTATTATTCTTCTTTTAACCATATCCTTTGTGAAATCCTTTGTGAGCCTTTGTGTTTAAATATTTTTAAACCACAAGTATCTCAAAGGTTATCACAAAGTAACACAAAGGAATACAACAGATTAAGAATATTCATAAAATAAACAGATTAATGTCATAATTATTTCAATGATGAAATTATTTTGATTACCACTGCCTCTTTTGTAGCAAGAGTTGATCTTAATGAGGCCGGAATGGTAACCATTACAATATCGTCAAATCTCTGGTAATTTAATGTTTGTTTATTTTCAGCCAGGCTTACTTTTAGTTTGCCTGGTAGTTTTGTTCTGACCATAACATGAGCGGGAAGCTGTTTTTCATCTTTGTCGGGCATATAAATAGCATAGATAGTATTTTCGCCTTTTGCTGTATATGCCACTTTCCCTTCTGAATATGGTTCAACGGGAGTGGTCTCAAAAATTGCTTCACCGTTTGCTTCGAGCCATTTGCCCATCTTTGCAAGATTATCGATTACGGCAGGTTCATATTCACCTTTGCCGTTGGGACCTATTCCAAGAAGAAGATTGCCTCCTTTAGCAATAATATTCACTAGCAACTGTACGCACTCTTTCGATGATTTATACCTGTCGTTCTTCACCCAGCCCCATGCATTTCCCATAGTGATGCAGCTTTCCCACGGAACCGGAAGCGCTTTTGCCGGAATATTCTGCTCGGGAGTGAGATAATTCTCATATTCACCCTGTACCCAGCGGTCAACAACGAGCATCCCGGGCTGTTTTCCACGTGCCCTTTCAGCAATCAGCTTCATGTTTATATCCATATCATGAGGATATGTGCAAAATTCTGCCACCTTTTCCGTAATGGCTGATTTAGGCAGCACCCAGCATCCGTCGAGCCAGAGAATATCCACTTTCCCGTATTCAGTGGTTATTTCATTGATCTGGTTCTGCGTGTATTCAACGAATTTCTGCCACCTGTCTGGATGTTTTGTTATGTCATAGGAAGGATTCCTGTCCTTCGGAGGATAATATGGCCACCAGAAATATGGTGTCGTCCAGTCCGGCTTTGAAAAATATACCCCGACTGACATACCAGTTTTACGGGTTGCATCCAGAACTTCCTTCAGGACATTCGATTTCGGATTTGATGAGAAAGGACAACCCTTATCAGTCACCTTGAAATCAGTGTATTTAGTATCATACAAACAAAATCCGTCGTGATGTTTAGAAGAATAGATCATATATTTTGCACCTGAACTTTTAAATATCGCAGCCCATTTCTCAGGATCGAAATTTACAGGATTGAATCTCGATTTGGTGTTACGGTAATTTGTGGCATATTCATAATAGTTATCAACCGGCCTGCTTACCCATTCTTCCGGGCACAGGCCCCAGGATTCAACAGTCCCCAACTCGGAATAGAGTCCCATGTGAATCAGGAGTCCGAATTTATATCCCTGCCATTTCTTAAGATTTTCAAGAACAGCAGGATCTTTCGGCCAGACATAGGTATCCGGTCCGGTTTGTGAATTAAGACTTCCTGTTTTAATGAACAGGCACAACAAAATTATTATCAGGGTTTTGTTTTTCATAGATTTTCCAAATTCAGGTATGTTTTTCTCAATTATTTGATTGATCAATTTACAGCAATATGGTGGATTCTGCAAACTGTTCCGTTGCTTGCAGGATTTTTATCAGCCGACATTCGAAGGATCACATAATGTTTTCCTTCCTTAAGCTCATCTTCAAGCATAATAAGCCAGGGAAGATGCAGTCCTTTGCTCCATTGGGTAAACTGATCGGTTTGTATGAAATCTGAACCGTCGACGCTGTATTCAATGATCCCTGCATCCGGACCGGATGTAACGAACAATCCGATGGCTTTACCTTTAAATCTCAGTTTAAGGGTAGCACCGGGCTGTGAAGTTTCCAGGACTTCGACATTCACGAATCCTTCCCTGGTGGCTGCTTTATCAGATGGTTTCCAGTTATTTGTGATCCTCCAGCCTTTTCCGGTGTTAACCTTCCCGACAGGTTCAAAGTGACCGTTTATATATGAGAACGGATCAAGTGTTTTTTCAGGAAGTGATCTGGATTTTTGTTCAGTTCCGGCAGGCTCCTTCCAGGATGTTTCAAACATATATTTTATTGTCCTGAAGTAGAGTTCCTGTCCGAACGGAGATGGGTGCACGTCCCTGAAATCGTCACGCCATGTGAACTCGCCGTTTAGTATCCTGTCATTGACTTCCTTTGCCAGATTTATTGAATTAACGGAATAATATTCTGCAACCTTTTCATGTTGCTGTATAACCTCAGGGACTATGCCCTTATTATAATCAGCCAGTTTATCCTTATCGGCAAAATGAAGAATTATTATATCCATGAACGGATTTGACCGGAGCGCCTGATAAACTATCCCTTCCATTCCCCTCAGCTGCTGTTCCGGTTTAATACCATTGGTTGCGTCATTAACAGCAGCTTCTTCGAATAACAGATCAATTTTGCCTTTTGAAAGAACATCCCTTTCAAATCTCATTGCGCCGGGAGTTGAACCCAGAGAAGGAATGCCTGCATTAATAAATTCAAATTCAGTATCAGGGAATCTTTTTTTCAGGTAGTCAGAAACCATTACCCGCCATCCCGGATTAAAAGTTATAGATCCTCCCAGAAAAGCAACACGTCCTTTCTTTTCATTTTCAAATTTTACTCTGCAATTATCCAGATCGCTCCTGAAATTAACTGTCATCAGCGATTCAGCCGGCAATGGTTCATCGAGGAGGACGGGGGAAGTGTTTGATAGTATGAATCTTACAATAGGGGAGGGGTCTTTCAGGCTGTGCGGATGATGGCCGATACCCTCTTTAAGTATGATCTTTATGTTACCTCCGGCTTCCCGGAAGTTCTTTTCAAGGGGATATGTGTTTTCATCAGCCGGAACCACTTCATCTGTTGCACCACATACATGCAAAACAGGGACTCCGGCTTTTGCCAGATTCACGCAGTTAAAAACTGGCATTCCCGTGAATTCATTTATAGTCTTCTCTGTCAAGCCGTAAGCCATCAGATGTGCTTCCCATTCTTCTTTTGATCCTGTACCTTTTCCCTTCCCTCCCGGCCAGCTCCTCAGATCACAGACCGGAGCATCTGCATATATACATGCAACTTTATCAGGATTTGCTGATCCCCAGTTATAAATATAAAGACCACCCCGGCTCATCCCTTCAAGAACAGCTTTCCGGTTAAGCTGATAATTTTTGATCAGGTAATCATAAAACCTGTTCCATAAACCAACTGCTTCATTATTACCCCGGTATTCTGCAGCATCAATAAAGACTACATGAAAACCCTTTTCAAGTAAAGCAATTTCAGTCTGCGGCTCATGTCCCCAGAATCTTGCTCTCCATATCCAGTGACGCTGAGGTTCAGCTTTTTCAGGGAATACAATTTTTGCATCATGCCCTTCAAATTTGAGATCAAGACATCTGAAACCATAATAATCACTGTTCCGGGCAATAATCTCAGCAGAAATAAAAATTATGGAAAATAAAATAACAGAGAAAATTAGAATTTTACTCTTTACAGGTCTCATATTTTGATTTACTGCTTTGTCCATTTACTCTTTTTCAAGCTCTATTTTCATTGTATTTGCATAAGGTGAAACAGGATCTGCCGGAAGGGATATTTTTATCCCATCTTCCTCGCTAGTCCATTTTAGTGCATTGTTATTTCCCAGCAATGAGATCTCACTGATTTTCTCATTCTTTAAAGATTGCAATGTTATTTCACTTCCCGGCCATTCCAGCAGTATAGCATATAATACATTTCCTTTTTGTGTAAAACGGACATCTCCGGCGATGAACAGATATTCTCCATTTTCTCTTCCCCATGTGCCAACTTCTTTCCGTGTTGGTCCCTCACCGTAAACCGACCATGGCCGGGTTCCATATATTGCCTCACCATTTATTGAAAGCCACTTGCCGGCACCAAGTAAACGCTCCTGCATGACTTCAGGGATGGTCCCGTCAGCTCTGGGACCTATATTGATAAGCAGATTCCCCCCCTTGCTGACAATATCAGCCAGATAATCCACCAGCTCATTGGTGGTCATATAATTTTCATCCGGTGTCTGCTGGTTATATCCCCATGATGTAGGATCGAGTGCATCACAGGTTTCCCATGGTAAATTGAAAATATCAGTAATATTTCTGCGTTCAGGTGTCTGAAAATCTCCAAGCAATCCCCCCACTATATTGTCAGGAAAACTCTTTGCCCATAAAGATTTTTTAAGCGATCTTTCCGAGTTAATGGCAGTATTACTTGTATCAAGGCTCCAGCGGTCATTTGTCACAACTTCATCAGGATCCTTTGAGTGGTTATAAAAATAGGCGATAACTTCTCTGCTGTTAAAGTGATCGGCCGTGAAAGGTTTCCCGTCTTTGTCGTTATCCGGACAGACAACAACATCTCCCCAGAGGATGTCGGGCTGATAAAGATCCACCAGTTCCTTTATTGAATTGTTCATATATTCCACCCATTCCTTCCCCGGATACCTTTTATCCCAGAAGGAATAAGTGGTATTATGGTAAAATCCCATTTTCATTCCTTCTGACCTGACTGCTCTTGTCAGGTCACCTGCCAGATCGCGGTGAGGCCCCATATCCATTGCATTCCTCGGGGTGAATTTAGTCGGCCACATTGCAAATTCCTCGCCATGTTTGGCGGTCATTACAACATATCTGGCCCCGGCTTTCCTGAAAAGATCAGCCCATGCTTCCGGATCATATTTTTCGGCCCTGAACATTGGAATGAATTCATCATATTCAAAATCAACGCCGTAATTGTCCCGGTGATACTGATTTGCTTTTCCGCGTATACCCGCTTTAAAGACACTGTCAGGCAGATCGCCCTGCGCGGCTGTATACGGCGGTCCCTGGGGAGGCTGGCCCCAGTTGGATTTCGGGCTCATGAATTCAATATACCATTCATGATATGCAGGAACAGCATAAACGCCCCAATGGATAAAGATCCCGAATTTGGCATCCCTGAACCACTGAGGAACGGGATGTGATGCCAGTGACTCCCATGTCGGTTCATAGATCTTATCATCATTCTCTTTGCAGGAAGTAAGGATTGTTAATGCAATAATGAACAATTCAACCAAATGTAATACTGAAAATCGCTGTCTCTGTTTCATATTTCTTAACCTGTTAAATATCAGATTTTATTAAGAGGAAACTCTATTCCCAGTTTCTCATAATTATTTTTTGTAAGAAGATTGTAATCAATATATTCTATCGGAATATCCTTTCCGGTCGAACTGACAAATTTCTCAATTGAACCCAGGTTTTCCCGTGTATCTGTAATGCCAGGGACCAAAGGGATCCTTACAACAATTTTTTTACCGGTTGAAGCAAAGTAAAGAAAATTTTCCAGAATTACTTCATTTGATTGTCCGGTGAAATGTCTGTGATCAACAGGATCAAACAGCTTCAGATCAATAATGAACAGATCTGTAAACCGGGAAACGGATTTAATGACCTCTTTTTCTGCAAAGAGACATGTTTCGATTGCAGTATGTATATTTTTTTCTTTACAGACTCTAAGCACCGCTCCGGCAAATTCCGGTTGATGAAGAGCTTCTCCGCCGGACAGGGTTACACCTCCCCCGGATTTTTCGTAAAAGACAATGTCTTTTTCAATCTCCTTTAACAGTTCAGAAACAGTCATTACCGATCCTGTAAATCTTATTGCATCAGCCGGGCAGATCCGGACGCAGCTACCTGTTAAACGGCACAATTCCCGGTTAATTTCTATAATATTTTCGCTATTGGTCTTAAGTAGTCTCAATGCCTTTGAAGGGCAAACCTCAACACACTTTCCGCAGGCAATACAACTGTTCTTGTCGTGCCAGATTGCATTATCAGTACTGATTCCTTCAGGGCTGTGACACCATACGCAATTAAGGGGGCAGCCTTTAAAGAAGACTGTTGTCCTTATTCCCGGTCCGTCGTGTATTGAAAACCTTTTTATCTTGAAAATTAATCCGGCAATATCTTTATTATCATTCTCCATGGCTTGTCCGTTCGATTATTTCGTCCTGCAGGTCTCCTGATAATTCAGTGAAGTAGGCTGTATATCCGGCAACTCTTATAGTGAGTCCACGGTATGATTCCGGATCAGCTTTTGCTTTTTTCAGTTCATCCGGACTAATCACATTGAACTGTACATGGTGCACAGGTAAAGCTGAGAATCCTTTTAAAAATGATGCAAATTTCACAAGCAGATGATCATCCTTAAAATAATAAGGTAGGAATTTCATATTGAGCAAAGTACCGTTTCCTGCCAATTGTGATGGTATATGACTCACTGAATTTAATACAGCTGTCGGGCCATTCTTATCGCGGCCGGGCATGGGGGATAATCCGCCGTCCGCGAGGGGAGTCCGGGCATGCCGGCCATCGGGTGTAGCACCGACGTTTTTACCCATCGGAACATGGGCCGATACTGTATATAGACCCATCTGGTATGATCCTCCCCTGAAGTTTTTATAATTCTCCAGACTATCTGAAAAGAACCGGACCCATTTTGCACCAAGTTCATCAACCCATTGTATGTCATTTCCATATTTTGGAACATGAAGGCATTTCTGCCTTAATATTTCATTTCCTGCAAAATCGGAAAGTAATGCCTCCAGAAATACCTTTTTATCAAAGATTTTTTCCTCAAACACAAGCTTCTTCAAAACTGCAAGAGAATCAGCAATATTTGCTATCTGAATTGCCTGTATGCCAGATAAATTATACCTGGCCCCGCCTCGGGTTACATCAGTC
>CAYQZL010000149.1:0-10641 GCA_964421975.1 uncultured Rikenellaceae bacterium | reverse complement strand
CGAGATGGAATCTCGTGACTGGAGTTCAGACGTGTGCTCTTCCGATCTTCTTAAGCTCCGTGGCAAGCCTGTATGAAGATTCACTCTTTATAGGAGACATATTTGAATTCCTTCATCTCGAAGAAAAAATAAAAGCTTTCCCGCCAGTTAAGGAAATAAGGGAATTCCGGTCGGAAATAGAGGTGAATGATCTTTCATTCACATACCCTGGAAATAATTCCGGAACAATAAATGAGGTTTCATTCAGGATAAAAAAAGGTGAAGTACTTGCTATTGTCGGCCCGAACGGAGCCGGAAAAACAACACTTGTAAGACTTCTTTGCAGGTTGTATGATCCGGATTCAGGTTCTGTAAGGATTGACGGGACTGATTTGAAAAACCTTGATCCTGAGGAATACAGGAAACTTCTTTCGGTTGTTTTTCAGGATTTCATGCTTTATAATCTTGGTGCGGGGGAGAATATCCGTCTGGGTAATATCGAAAAGACCAATGCCTCAGAAGAAATCGAAAGGGCAGCAAGGATGTCAGGCATCCATGACCTCATAAGTGGCCTTCCGGACGGATATTCAACAACTATCGGTAACCTGTTCAGTGACAGCCGTGAACTCAGCTGGGGTGAATGGCAGAAAATAGCACTTTCAAGAGCGCTTTTCAGGAATGCACCGGTACTCATCCTCGACGAACCTTCCAGTGCTCTTGATGCCGATACAGAATATGAGATTTTCAGCCGATTCAGAGAGATAATCAGGGGAAAAACTTCAATCCTGATAAGTCACAGATTTACTAATGTCAGCCTTGCTGACAGAATTATTGTCCTTGAAAAAGGAAAGATTACCGAGACGGGAACCCATGATGAGCTGATGCAAAAACAAGGAGTATATTATAACATGTATACAAAACAAAGTGGCAGATTCCTGAAATGAGAAAAGACCTGAACCTTAAAAATGAGGAATTACTGCTATGCGGTCTTTGCAGACTGACATTTGATACCGGGAACTCTGAAAAATTAAAGGATCTTACTCAGAAAATTACCGACTGGAGCTATTTCTTATCCCTTGCCCGGAGTCACGGTATTTCAGCCCTTGTCTGCAGTAATATGTCCAGGCTGGGACTGACTGACATCATCCCCACGGAAATAACGAACAATCTCTGGAATTCATATATGATGAATCTGGCAAGAAATTCAGGATTTACGGCAAAAATGGCTGAAGTACTGAATTTACTGAACAGCAGAAACATAAAAACAGTCATTTTGAAAGGTCTTGCACTTGAATTGTCTGTTTATGGCAATTCCGGATTAAGGCAGATGACTGATATAGACATACTGGTTTCATGGGAAGATTCTTTTAAAGCCCGTCAGATCCTCCTTGAAAACGGATTCATATCAAAACCCCTTAAATCTGTCTTTTATAAACCACTCCTCAATTACTCCGGGAAGCATTTACCGACTCTCACAAGAGAAGGATTCTCTTTTGAGATTCATTCTGATCTGTTCGGTGCCAAAAAGTCTTATCTCACAAGGATGCTGTATGATGACAGTCATGAAACTGAAATAAACGGCGAAAAAGCCTTTATCCCTGATCCCATGATGTTCTTTTTATATCTTGTAAAACATCTGTGGCTTCATGAAATGAATAATGAATCCCAGCTCAGACTATATACCGACCTGGTGGTATTGATGGAAAAACACAGAGAAGAGATCTTTGATCCGGATCTTACAGTCCTTTCTGAAAAGAGTGGTTTAAATGAGATAATGGCAGCCCGTCTAAGACCTCTGAGAGATATACTTGAGATCTCATTCCCCGACCGGATAAACAGGTTCATAGATCTTTGGTCCGGATCAGATTCTGTCGATAAATTCGTGTGTTTCCTTAAAAGTCCGAAAGATAATCTGTCACCGGATAAGGCAAAGCTGTATCGTTATCATTTAAACGAAATCCCGGGTTTCCACCGTAAAATACTCTTTGTTGCCGGAGATCTTTTTCCCACAATTGAATTCATGAAAAACAGGTATGGCTGTGACAGTAAACTGAAAGCTCTGTTGTATTATCCGGTCAGGCTGGGGAAGTTGTGGTATTTGATCAGATAGGGGTTGCGGCGTTGCGGTTTTACGGTTTTACGGCGTTATGGCGTTGCGGTGTTACGGTGTTGTGAGGTTGTGGGGTTACGGGATTACGGGGTTAGGTGGTTACGATGTTACGGCGTTACGGGGTTACGGGGTTGAGGGGTTAGGGCGTTGCGGGGTTAGGGCGTTACGGGATCGCAGAGTTTCGGGGTCGCGAAAGTGGGGTGGTGGCGTATTGCGGTTTTGTGGCCTTTTCCGAATACAGGGAAGAAGGTCGAATAAAATAATCGAATCTTTTATAAATTTTTTCTTCGAATTTGCTTTCATATGATTCTTTTTATTACTAACTTTAATATTAATATGAAAGTCAATGTCATATTATTTTAAAATTGAATAATATGACAGGCGATAAAAGAAACAAAATTAAAGACTGCATCCTGAAGCTCATCAGGCTTAAGTCTGCAGGTACACCGGCTGATCTGGCCACCAGATTCGGCATTAGTGAAAGAAGTGTGAAAAGAATGATCAGTGAACTTAAGCATGAAGGACACAGGATTGTGTTCTGGCATGCCGGGAACACCTATATCCTTGATCCGGATTATGATCATGATGTAAAGCTTGCTGTTTAGAGTGGCCTCTCCATGCACTAAAAGCGATTCTTTACTGATCCGGAGGATATTTGTGATCGGGTCTTACTGATCACCAAAAAAATCCCCGGATTAATAGTAACCTGATGTTAAGGTCAGTTTTCAATCCGGGGGAAGAAGATGCTCTTTTTACCACGCATCTTCCACGCACAATTGTTGCAGCGAGATCTCTTTAAATCCGTTACTCTACTTTGTAACGGATCTTTTAGCACTTAAATTAATCCCTTACTAAATCTAAATTAAAATGGCCCGGGGACAGAATAATGACAAAAACAGTCTTTTTATTGACACGTTATTAACAGGTTAATTTCCTGAATACCTTATCTTTATCAAAAATATGCCGGCAAGGCTGTTAATAACTATCTGTAATGACCATATAGTGCATGTTCGCGAATTTCAGTGTTATCGTCAGATATGCATTTAAAAGACCTTTTAATTTGCTATTATATTGCTGGTGAAGACTATAGCTGCTCAGACCTTAAGGTCATTTTTAAAGGCTTATTGTGACCATTTACTTGGCTGACGGTCCCAGCGATGCTTTTCAAGCTCCTTCATAAGTCCGGGATCAAGTGGACCTGCATCACTTACTGCAATATTGGATCTGACATGTGAGGCCTTACGCATTCCAGGAATTATTGTACCCACAGCTGATTCACCCAGGATAAACCTGAGTGCCATCTCAGACATAGTCATTCCGCCCGGAACCAGGGGTTTAAGAGCATTTGCATGATCCACACTGGATTCAAGATTCTCCTTTACAAAATATGTATTCCTCCAGTCACCTTTCGGCCATGTTGTATCTTTTGTGAGTGTACCAGTCAGTGTTCCTTCGTCAAAAGGAACCCTGGCTATGACCGCAACATTCATCTCACGGCAGGCCGGGAACAACTCATCCTTTGGATTCTGATCAAAGATATTATAAATAACCTGTACGGAATCAATAAGCCCGCTTCTCACTGCTTTTACCCCGTTCCATGGTTCCCAGCGGTTCAGGCTTATACCTATCGCATGAAATAAACCCTGTTCTTTTAATTCAATCATCTTCTTTAATCCTCGTTCATCTTCCAGCCATCCGTCTTCCCATGTATGGAACTGCATCAGATCATAAGAATCGATACCGGCATTTTTCAGACTGCGCTCAACGAATTCCTTAATATGATCCGGCGGGAAACAGTCTTCAAGAGTATATTCCCTTTTACTTGGCCATTTAAAATTTTTCGGTGGCATTTTTGTTGCAGTATAGATCTTTTTGCCCTTGTTCGCCCTTACAAGCTCCCCAAGCAAACCTTCACTCTTACCCCTGCCATATCCCCATGCAGTATCAAAGAAATTACACCCGAGATCAAGTGCAAGCTGAAGTGAACTTAATGACTCTTCATCATCCGAACCGGTCCATGAGCCCATACCCCACATACCATAACCGATCTCACTTATTTTCCAGCCTGTTCTTCCAAATGTTCTGTATTTCATTTTTGTCTGTTTTAAATCAGTCTCCAAGATATTTATTTTTTAAGCACAAAGAAAATCCCTGTCAATTAAACAGATTAAAATATATTTGTTTTCAGATAAGCCTGATAATTTTATATTTTCAGGATTCTGAATAAAATTACTTTTTTGAAGAATAAATTCCGGATCACAAGGGAATTAATAATCGTCGATACCAGAGATTAAACAAATACAAAAAACCAGTTGCAATGAATACAAATTACAAAGGTCAAAAAAGGCTGACAATACTTGCCGCCATTATGGTCAGCATCTTTTTTATTACCCTGCAGGATGTTATTCCTCAGGTCACAATATCGGAACAGGATTGGGTGATTCCGACTTATCTGGTTGCTCCGGCAGAAAAGAATCCTGTATTTTTCAATAATGAAGCTCACCAGGGTGCTGCCAGACACGTGTATCCCTATGCAATGAATGATACTTATCTGAATGAAAAGACAGATAAGACTTACAAGGCCCTGATCCTTGAGAATGAATATATTAAACTATGCGTAACACCGGAAATAGGCGGAAAGCTTTATTATGCGACTGATAAGACAAATGGTTATAATTTTATTTACAAAAATGATGTCGTCAGACCTTCAAACATAGGGATGCTGGGGGCATGGGTATCCGGTGGTATCGAATGGTGCGTACTGCATCATCACCGGGCTTCAACCTTCCAGAATATGGACTTTGAACTGGTTGAAAATGAGGATGGAAGTAAAACAATTTATATCGGGGAGACTGAACCGCGACACAGGATGAGATGGACAGTCGGTATTACTTCATTTCCGGGGAAATCGTATTTCAGGGCAGATCTGAAGATCCATAATCCTACTCCGTTTACACATTCATTCCTTTACTGGGCTAATGTGGCTACACATACAAATAAAGACTACCAGGTAATCTTTCCGCCAAGCGTTCAGCTTGCCACATATCATGCCAAAAATGATTTTACCCGCTGGCCCCTTTCAACGGAAATATACCGGGGACAGGATTTCACAAGCGGAGTTGATATAAGCTGGTGGAAAAATTCTGTTAATTCAAATTCCTATTTTGCCTGGGACCTTAAAGAGGATTTCATGGGAGGATATGACCATGGAAAACAGACAGGGACAATTCATATTGGTGACCATAATATTGTGAAAGGAGCGAAACTGTGGGAATGGGGGTCGGGACCAAGGGGACAGGCCACTGAAGGACGTCTGACTGAAAATGCAGGTCCTTATGTTGAAATAATGGTGGGTGCATTTTCGGATAATCAGCCTGATTACAGCTGGATCAAACCCTATGAGGTTAAAACCGTACGTCAGTACTGGTATCCTGTAAAAGATATCGGCGGCTTTAAGTATGCAAATCTTAACGGTGCTGTAAATATAGAGGAACGTGATAAGAACAATCTCTTCCTCGGTTATTATTCAACACAGAAAATCATTAAGGCAAAGATCATTCTTAAACACAATGATTCAGTGATATTTGAAAAAACTGGAGAGATCTCACCTGAAAATGCTTTTACAGAAACAATAAAAATGAAGGAGGCATTTAAACTGACAGATCTTTATACAGAAATGAGAAATGATGAGACCGGAGAACTTCTTGTTTCTTATAAGCCCTCTGAAAAGAAAGCTGTAAAAGAACTTCCTGTAGTAGTTGAACCCCCGGAATCTCCTGAAGATATTGCTACTATAGAAGAGGTATACCTTACCGGAAAACGCATTGAGCAATTCCATAATGCACGGATCGATCCGATGGATTATTACCGGGAAGCCCTTAAACGTGATCCGGGTGATATCAGATCAAATACCGCAATGGGAAATATCTTCTTAAAAAGAGGCGATTATATAAATGCACGGAAATATTTCAGCAAGGCCATTGAAAGAGTTACCAGGGATTATACGCGTCCGGAACACTGTGAAGTACTCTACCTGCAGGGTTTGACTTTAAAGGAACTGGGATTGTATGATGAAGCCATCGACACTCTTTACCGGGCCACATGGGATAATACTTACCATACGGCAGCTTACCTTCAGCTTGCAAGAATATCGGCCTTAAGGAACGATTTTGATAAAGCCCTGCACCAGATAACTGAATCACTGTCAACGAACAACAGAAATAACAGTGCAATAGCGTTTAAATCCTCTGTCCTCAGGAGACTGGGTAATTATGATGAAGCTCTTAAAACGCTGCAAACAATACGAAAGAATGATCCTCTCGACTTCAGGCTGGCAAATGAATCCTATCTTATCGCAAAAGAAACCGGAAATAAGCAAAAAGCAGAAAATGAACTGGCTTCACTGAAAAAGAATATGAGGGATTTTGATCAGAATTACATTGAACTTGCGGTCGCTTATATAAATGACGGACTGCATGAAGAAGCTGAAGATGTATTGATGCGTTTCCCGCTAAAGGATCCGGTAGTAAGCTATTATCTTGGTTATCTTGCACACCTGAAAGGGAATAAAGCATTGGCTGATAAACACTTCAAAGAAGGTTCAGCACAACCGGAAGATTATTGTTTTCCGTTCCGCCTGGAGACGGTCAGGGTACTGGAAACGGCACTTAATCATGATCCTTCAGACGGAAAAGTCAGCTATTATCTCGGAAATATAATGTACCATAACAACCAGAGAAACAAAGGTATTGAGTATTGGGAAACAGCAGTTAAGAATGCCCCGCGGCTGGCAGTCGCCTACCGGAACCTGGGATGGGGATATTATAATCATCTGGGTGATGGTTATAAGGCAATAACGGCATATGAGAGAGCTATCAGTCTCAGGAAAGACGAACCCATATATTATGAAGAACTTGACAGACTTTATGAAATGAGCAACACACCTGTTGAAAAAAGGATGGCCTTGTTTGAGGGAAGTAATGACGTAGTATCCCGCCGTGATGATGCATTTGCAAGACAGATTGCGGTATTAACACTTGCAGGTCAGTCTGACAAAGCAGTTGAATATCTTGCAGGAAAGGAATTCAGTTACCGGGAAGGCAGCGGAAGGATAAGGGATGTTATCATAGATGCACATCTTATTCAGGGCATTGAAAATCTTAAGGAAAAACAATATCAGAAAGCTCTTGATAATTTCATAAAGGCACAGGTCCCGGAGGAAGAGGCCAGCGGCAGCAGAGCAGGGAACAGAAATATTCAGGTCAACTATTATATTGGCCTTGCTTATGAAGGAATGGGAAATAAAAGGAAAGCAAGAGAGTATTTTACTGCCAGTACGAAACTCGGTTCAGGAATATCGGGGTATATAACTTATTACCAGGGACTGAGTCATATAAAACTCGGGAACACAACCAGGGCAACGGAAATATTTAATTCGATGATCGCCGAAGGGGACCGGCAGCTTAACAGGGGAGCTGCCACAGGCGATTTCTTTGCAAAATTTGGTGCCCAGGAAGCGGAGAACGCGAGATTATCAAATGCATATCTGTTAAAAGGACTTGGAAACAAAGGACTTGGAAATACCGGGCAGGCAATATCGGACCTCAGGGCAGCATTGGAGCGGCAGGCAGGAAACCTTTATGCCGGCGTGGAATTGAATGAGATATAAATCTGAGATAATTCTGATTTACTTCTCAACAAGAAGATCCCTGAGTTTATTGATATGCAAAATATTGAAGCCTGATCCGGAAAGGTATTCTTCTATACTACCATAATGATTGTCAATCCGGTCGAGTACAGACACTATATCCTCCCGTTTCTGTTTAATTGCATGCAGCACAGCATCAGACGGGAAGAATCCAAGTGTAAGATATTTTCTGATCCTGAGTCTTTTTTTAAAGTGCGGTATTATTGAATCATTTGAAGTCAGATAATCCCTGATGATCTCCTCCCTTTCGACACCCGCTATCATCTGCAGCAACGCACTCAGGATACCGGTCCTGTCCTTTCCCGCCTGACAATGGATAAGTAAAGGAGTATTGTCCGGTTGAAGTATCAATTCCGCTGTTTTGCCCAGTGCAGGTCTGAGAGCATCCAGAATTTCAATATAAATTCCGTTAGTTACCCTGTTTATTCCTTCAGGATCAAAATTGCGCTTTAACAGTGGTTTTAGTCTCTGACGGGTTTTATTTTCAAAATTCAACGGAATATTTATAATGTTAATGCCCGGAATTTCAGCTTTCCTGTTTGAGAATTCAGAGGGATCCCTCAGGTCAATAATTGTTTTTATCCCGAGTCCCTTCATCTTTCTCAGGTCTTCCTCATTTACCCTGTCCGGATTGGCTGATCTGTAGATGAGTCCTTTCCGCATTGTTCCGCCTCCGGTAGTCCTTAGGCCTCCTGCATCCCTGAAATTAAGTATCGACCTGATGTCTGTATGTGAAATTGTATTCTCCATATATATCAGGCGGATTTCTTAATTATTGCCGTCTGCATCAGGAGTTTGAGTTTTATTAATCAACGCCTCCAATTCTTCAGCTGTAATAATTTGAGTTCCTTTATACTTCTCAATCGACAGAAGATCATTATCCCCTGAAACCAGGTAATCAGCCTTGCCTTTATCACTCAAAGCTAAAAGAAAATTATCTTTTGGGTCTCTACAAATTTCCGGTTCTTTTGTCACCTTAATTACTTTACCAATTGAATAAATTAAATCGATCAGGTCAGCAACATCACTTTCTTTGAAATATTTATTAAACTTTGGCTTTCTTGTAACGATTTGCAGTTCCTCAATATTTTGCTATGAAAAAATCAATTGAATTGAAGAATTGACTAATGTTCGTTTCAGTCCACCAGGTCGTTTACCAATCAGAAAACTGATAAAAAGATTCGTATCAATAATAACCTTAATTCTTTCTTTTCCTGGCATAAATCTCGGATCTTGCTTTTTCAACTTCCTGATTTATCATGTCCTCTGTTAATGTATCAGTAGAAAAGGCGTTTAATAATCTGGTTAGTCGTGTATCAATAGCTTCTTTTGCCAATTCTTTGCTTAATCTTGCCTTTTCTCTTTTAGGCAATTGTTTTACCAGCTCAAGAATCTGGTCATAGTTTAATGATATCTTATATGTATTCGAATTCATAGCTAGTTTTTCTCAAAATTAATTAATTATCCTCTAATTTGAAAACTGTGGCTAAAGTGTTAGCCACCTGACATCCGACTTGTTTACAGATTTCCCTGCATGTACACTAAAACAAGGATATTTGTTAGTGGCAGGTCGACTTCGACGACCGGTACACTCTGGTTTCGGGATTTGGCTTCGCTTCAAAGTTCAGGTCCCGGGGGTTCGGGTTCCGGGTTTCGGTTGATCTGTGTCACTACATACCCGGTCAACCGACATTCCTCCTCCACAAACATTAACCTTAGCAATCAGGGAAACTTCACAGAGCAATTTATCAACCATTTTGTTTGAATATTAATATACTCTGTTATAATTTTAATGATCGATATGAATAATCAGATATTTTTTATTTGATGAACCTTATTCCCATAAAAGTGGAGTCCTGGTCAGGTTACAAAGCTGATGAATATCCGAAATGTTTTTATCTGGATAACAAACGATATGAAATTATCGAAATCACTGACCGCTGGTATCAGGGATATTCTGATCCTCAGACGCAGGCATCGGATTATTTTAAGGTAAAAACTGAAGGTGGTAATCAGTACTTACTTAAACATGATCTTGAGAAAGATTTGTGGTTCTTATGTAAACAGCAAATGGATCCCGGAAAAAATTCTTAATAATACTTTACTTTAAATCCCTGAATTATAAGAACCTGTAGAATACAATAAAAAAAATCAATACAGGATAATAGTTTCTAAAATAACCAAAACATGAAGTTGATAATAATCAAATGTACAATTTTATTTATCCAATTGTTTTTTAAAAAAAACTATGAATATTGATATTATTGAACCTAACAATAATATGCTACAAATCAATACTTGCTTAATTAATAAATTTTCAATTACAAACAGGAACAATAAACATAATACGATACTTATAAATAAAATTCCAAAAAGCAGTTTCTTGTCTGCTGTTGATATTGAAATATTCTTTCTCACTCTCAAATAATTACCGATTAACATTCCAATAGAAGATGATAGCAGAACAAAACTAAAACCTTGTAATACAGATTTTAAATCCAGTATTAAACTTATGCTAAAAAAAACTGCCGTTAGCAAGAAATAAATAAAGTAGTAATACCTTTTCATAATTTAAGATTTTTTAAGAGTTCAAGCATAAATAAGCTTGAACTCTTATTTAATTAATCGTTTGCATGACATACATAGCCTACCAACATTCCTCCTCCCCAACCAACAATAAAAGCAGCTACACCAAATGAGGCAGCACTCAAAGCAACTCCCCAAATACTAACTGCCAAGCCTAACGCTGCGTCACAAGCGTTAATTTTACCACCCCCTTCAATTTGTTCAATTTCTTGCAAAGATAATTCCCTTGTTTCCATTTTAATTAATTTTTAAGGTTAAT
>CAYQZL010000148.1:8653-10678 GCA_964421975.1 uncultured Rikenellaceae bacterium | reverse complement strand
GCAAACCTGTCTTTCGGATTGACTCTCTTGTCATAAATGGAAATAACCGGCTTGACATAAAATACATTTCTGTATTAAGTAATTATGTGAGAACACTGAAAGATAATCAGACTGCTGTTCACTGGGCAGGTGATTATGAACTAATTTCCAGCGGATTAACAGGATCAATAAAATTATATTAATGACAATTATTGTGAAGAAGATACTGGTTTCATTATATATGTCTCTGACTATGACTGCTATGATTCCGGCGCAGGTAAAATGGGAGCATATATCAAGTACCTCGGGCGCAATTGAAGTGCCCAATAATGGTAAACAGCAGACCTCTGCTGCAGTTGCAGATTTTAATAATGACGGAATAAATGACTTCTGTATCACTGAAAGAACTTCAGCTCCATCAGTTGTATGGTACGAAAGAAGTGAAAGAGGGTGGAAAAGACATGTTGTTGAGGACGCAATTTGTTTCATCGAAGCCGGAACAACGACGTTGGATATCGATAATGATGGTGATCAGGATATAATTGCCGGAGGGGAAAGCAAAACCAACCAGGTATGGTGGTGGGAAAATCCATATCCTGATTTCTCCAAACCTCCATGGCCAAGGTATGTGATCAGAAATACCGGTGGTAATAAAGTTCATGACCAGATGGTCGGTGACTTTGATGGTGACAATAAGCCTGACCTGGTTTTCTGGGCACAGGGTGACCAGACTCTGTATTTTTCAAGAATCCCTGCGGATCCTGTTCTGACTGAGAACTGGAAACTTATTCCAATATATAAATATTACGGCGACAGCCAGATGGAACAACATGGAACATACCCGGCATGGAAAAGGACAAATGAGCATGAAGGCCTTGCGAAAGCCGATATCGATGGTGATGGTCTGATGGATATTATTGGAGGAGGACTTTGGTTCAGATACCTGGGTAATGACAAGTTCTCATTCAACGTTGTTGATGCTGCTTATACTTTCAGCCGTTCTGCTGCAGGACAACTTGTTAATGGAGGAAGACCTGAAATAGTAATGGTGGTCGGAGATGGTCTGGCTCCTTTGTATATGTATGAATACCAGAAAAATACCTGGATCAGGAAGGAGATTGTCCGGAAAGTCAGTAACGGTCATTCCCTTGCCATCGTAGATTTTGATGGCGACGGGAATAATGATATCTGGTATGCAGAGATGACACTCGGAGGTCATAAGGAGGCGGTAAACAGAATACTTTTCGGAGACGGGAAAGGTAATTTCCCCCGTGACATGATAATATCGAAAGGTATCGATCTTCATGATTCGGAAATTGTTGACCTCGACGGAGACGGCGATCTGGACATACTTGGGAAACCTTATGACGGTGATGCACCACGACTGGATATCTGGCTTCAGAACGGGACAAATAAATGAATTATATGAACCATGCAGGATGAATGAAGAATCCTGACATTTCTTAAAATACATATCTTCTGAATTCGTCAGAATAGTAGAGTTGATCCAAATTAACGGTAGAGAAGCATTATGGGAACAAAAAAACACAAAGGAAGACCTGATCTTATCGGTGAACATAAAATTGGTGATGCAGGACAGGCTGTTTTTGCAATTCTTTTTCTTATTGTTTACATTACAGATTCGTTTATTTTCGGATTTTCGACCTTCTTTAATGAAATTGTTCCAAACATAATAAGGGTTGTTGCAGGGATATTGGTTTTAATAGTAGCAGGTTATTTTTCAATGACTGGTATGAAGATCGTATTTGATGAGGTCAGAGATAGACCGGAAGTGATCCGGAAAGGTGTATTTTCAATTGTAAGGCATCCGGTTTATTTCGGAGAGATACTTTTATACCTGGGATTACTTTTATTTTCAATGTCAATTGCATCAGCATTTATTTGGATTATGACCATTATCTTTCTTAATTATATTGCACGGTATGAGGAAAAAATTCTCGTCGATCATTTTGGTGATGAATATAAAACCTATATGCAGGAAGTACCGATGTGGCTTCCAAAAATTTCCGGACTCATTAAAAAAAA
>CAYQZL010000148.1:0-8643 GCA_964421975.1 uncultured Rikenellaceae bacterium | reverse complement strand
AGATTGGATCAAAACAGAAGATTAAAAATTGAGGACTAAATTGTGAGCCGTGTGGCAGGGGTCTGATATATATTAAACAATATGAGAAAGGTTGTTTTATGCTTGTTGCTGTTAGGACTGACTGAAGGGTTCTGTTTTTGCCAGGGCTGTTTTTTCAGACAATACTGGGCAGAGTATAATAGCGAAATTGACAATACCAATTCCACCGGACGTTCTGAGCGGCCCCGTGTCGGAGATCATGGAATGAGCACTCATCCTGATTACTGGTCGGATACTCTCGATGAACTGACTTTCCCTCCTGGCAGGAAACATGTCCGGTTATATTATTGTAAGTCATTACGAGGACTCTTAAATACGGTTTAAATGAAATACAGCTTTTATCAGATACAGATCATCATGGTATTGAGGTATGCTGGCCGGGCCCGGCGCTTATCGTCAGGTTTAAACAGTGATTGTGTTTGATAATTTAATTTTAAATAACCGGCAGTATATGAAAGTAATACATAAAGAATTATTCTCAGAGAGAAGGTTTTAATAAATAATAATAATATGTATAATTATAAACTTATTGCAGGTTGTATTTGTGGAATATCACTGTTGTCTTCCACACAGTCATGTAAGCGGGGAAAAGATAAACCAAACATTCTTTTCATATTTGCTGATGACCAGAGGGCAGATGCTCTAGGATGTGCAGGTAACCAATATATTAAAACACCTAACATAGATAAACTTGCTGAAAGCGGTATGCGCTTTACAAACTGCCATGTCATGGGCGGCCATCACGGAGCTATATCAGCACCCAGCCGGGCAATGTTGCTGAGCGGAAAGTATCTGTTCAATGTCTATGATAAACTGGATGGTGTCACTACAATGCCAATCCATTTTGCGGATCATGATTATATCACTTTTGGAACCGGGAAGTGGCATAATGAGAAGAGCGCTTTCGAAGCAAGCTTTCAGAAAGGGAAAAGTGTTTTTCTGGGAGGTATGGCTGACCATTACAATATCCCTGTCTGTGATCTTGGCGATGACCGGAAATTATCAGAACCTGTAAATAAAGGATGTTCCAGCGATGTTTTTGCTGCTGCAGCAATTGATTTTATTAAGGAATATTCAGCGGGAGATCGCATGAAACCTTTTTTCTGCTATGTTGCTTTTACCGCTCCGCATGATCCTTATTCTCCCCGTTCAGACTTTATTGATATTTATTCACCTGATTCCATACCCCTGCCCGGTAATTTCATGCCTTTGCATCCCTTCGCTTTTGATGACCTGCTCGTCAGAGATGAGAATCTTACAGGATGGCCCCGCGACCCTGAAATAATCAGATCAATCCTTGCAGATTATTATGCTCTGATAACACATCTGGATGTAAAAGTAGGTGATATCATCCGGACATTAAAGGAAGTAGGTCTGTTTGACAATACCATAATTGTTTATGCCGCAGATAACGGACTTGCTGCCGGGAGCCATGGATTACTGGGGAAACAAAACCTTTATGAACACAGCACAAGGGTGCCTTTCATGATCGCCGGACCAGGGATCCCCGAAGGAAAAATATCCGATGCCCTTGTTTACCTCTTCGACATCTATCCGACATTGATTCAACTGGCAGGTTTACCCAATCCTGCCGGTATCGATGGTGAAGATCTGCTTCCGGTCATCAAAGGTGATTCTCAGGAAGTAAGGTCATCCCTTTTCACTGCTTATCGGAATACCATAAGGGCTGTCAGAACAAAAGAATGGAAGCTGATCCGTTATCCTGAAAGAGATTATACACAATTATTCGACCTTAAGAATGATCCATGGGAATTGAACAATCTCTCAGGAAATACAGGTTATCAACCAAAGATTGAAGCTATGCTTGAACTGATGCAAAAATGGCAGGAAACAGTAAACGATACGATTTCTCTTACTGCCGGTCAGACTCTGCCTTTGGAATACGATCATACCACTCTTGTCCGCAAACCCGACAGGTGGCAGCCTGAATATACCCTGAAAAAGTATTTCGGAAAAGATCAGCCCTGAACATTCATCAAAGAAAAACAATGAGAAAATTACTGTACGGATTATTTGTATTAAGTGCCGTTCCCCTCAAAGGTCAGGATAAACCGAATTTCGTTTTCATTATTGCTGACGATGTAAGCCGGGATGATTTCGGATGTTATGGTAACACAGAGGTAAAGACTCCAAATATTGACAGAATTGCCGCAGCAGGTATACGGTTTACGAATGTATTCCTCACGGCCAGTTCTTCAAGTCCGAGCCGTAACAGCATTATCACAGGCAGATATCCTCATAATACAGGAGGAGCAGAGCTTCATACCATACCCCAGGATCATATGGTCTCATTTCCTGAATTACTCAGAAAGCATGGTTATTATTCGGTACAGGCAGGTAAATTTCATATGGGTGATTATGCCCGCAGGGGATTTGACCTTATTAACGAGAACAATAAACTTAACGGCGACGGAGGAGAGGAACTCTGGACAAAATGCCTGCAGGAAAGACCTCCGGACAAACCTTTCTTTATGTGGTTTGCAGCTTACGATGCTCACAGGGTATGGGGACCGAACCAGTTCTCAGGCGTGCACAATCCTGATAAAATTACACCTCCTTTTTATCTTGTGAACGGAAGGAAAACCAGAGAGGACCTGGGGAAATATTATGATGAAATAGCAAGATTCGATCACTATATCGGTCTTGTTTATGAGGAACTTGCAAGGCAGAATGTTGTCAGGAACACTGTCATGATAATCATGGCTGACAATGGCAGACCCTTTCCTCACAGCAAGACCAGGGTCAATGACAGGGGATTGGGAACACCTTTTATAGTTCACTGGCCTGAAGGAATCGGGGCAGAACCGAAAGTTTGTTCATCCCTGATCAGTTCCATCGATATTGCACCGACAATCCTGGATGTTGCAGGTATTTCAGTACCTGATCATATTCAGGGATACAGTTTTGCCGGATTGATGATAAAACCTCACAAATCATTCAGAAAATATGTTTTTGGGGAGCATAACTGGCACGATTATGAAGCACATGAGAGGATGGTCAGGACAAAGGATTATCTGTATATTCTTAATTCAAGGCCTCAGTTTCCGCAATCAGGACCCGCAGATGCCGTTGGGAGTCCGTCTTATGTAGAACTCGACAGTTTGAGGAAGGCAAATAGTCTGACCAGCCAGCAGGCGGATATTTTTTCAGCACCCAGACCAGATGAAGAATTATATTCAAATAATTCTGATCCTGATCAGTTTGATAATTTAACAGATAACAAGAGTTACAGGAAAAAGCTTGTCAGATTGAGATCAGTTCTGCAGGAATGGATGAAGGAGACAGGTGATAATATTCCTGAAAACCTCACTAAAGACTGGTATTTAAGGGAACCGGGATATGTGAAAACTAAAAACATGAATATCAGGGGAGAATCGGTTGATGCAAAATTTAACGCGACAAGGATTAATAATAAAGGTAAATTTTAAAAACTAATTAAACAGATCTCCCCTATGGGGCTCGGGCATTGTGAAGAACCATTATTCTACAAAAATGTCGCCCTTGCGGGGCTCAGGCATTATGTTGGATCGATATGCTATAAACATATCGCCCCTGCGGGGCTCGGGAATAATTAGAGATCGATTTGCTATAAACAGGCCGCCCCTACGGGGCTCATTGTAATGTAACCGGATTAATGCTACAAACAGTTCGCTCCCCTGGAGCTCACTGTAATGTCGCCGGATTAATGTTGCAAGCAGGTCACTCCTTAATTTTAAGCGGAGCTTGATTTTTTTGAAGAATTAGCCCTGTATCGTTAACTATTTGTAATTTCGAGTATTTTAAGCCGCGTAGCCGCGACCTGTTTATAGAAAAACGATATCTTAATGATTTATGAGCCGCGTAGCCTGTTAATATTAATTTTATGAAAACAGAAAGATTATTATCTGTGATCCTGATAGGACAAGCTGTTACAGGAGTCACTCAATTGTGTTATTCCCAGACGAAATCTCCCAATATTGTCTTCATTCTTACCGACGATATGGGATGGAAGGATCTGGCATGTTACGGTAACCGTTTTACCGAGACTCCTAATATTGATGCTCTCGCAAAAAGCGGTATCCGTTTCACCCAGGCTTACGCTGCCTGCCCTGTAAGTTCTCCCACAAGAGCTTCAATTATGACTGGAAAATATCCCGCAAGGCTCCATCTGACCAATTTCATTGCCGGTAATCGCATTGACAAAGAATCCCCCGTACTTCCTGCCCCCTGGAAACCATTTCTTGAAGCCCGCGAGATCACAATTGCAGAGCTCCTTGGAGAAAAGGGATATACAACAGGTATGGTCGGAAAATGGCACCTGGGTGGACATGATTCAATTGCCCCGTGGAACCAGGGATTCGATTATACAAGAATGATAGGGAAAAACGGACTCGATTATTATAACTATTCCATTTTTATTGATTCATATAAGGATGAATTTATTGATAAAGGGACAGAATACCTTACGGATAAGCTGACTGACTATGGTGTTGAATTTATTGAACAAAGTAAAGAAAAACCGTTTTTTCTTTATCTCGCTTATTCTGCTCCCCATGTGGTTATAGTTCCAAGACCTGATAAAATGATGAAATACTTCAGGAAGTACAATGATGCTGATGAAAAATTCAATCCATATTACTCTGCAATGGTCGAAAGTATTGATGATGGAGTTGGAAGGATAATTGAAACGCTGAAAGAAGTAGCTGCACTGGAAAATACACTGATAATTTTTACATCGGATAATGGTGGGCTGGGGCTTGATGAACTTGGTCCGACACCAACTTCAATTCTGCCCCTCAGGAAATGGAAGGGACATGTTTATGAAGGCGGAATAAGGGTTCCGGCAATAATGAGCTGGCATGGAAAAATAGCACCTGGTTCGGTATCAGATGAGTATTTCAGCTCAATTGATTATCTGCCGACACTATGCAGTATTACAGGGATAAATAAACTGCCGGGGAATGTTGATGGTACAAGTATATTGCCAATAATTACGGGTAAAGGTAAAGCAGGAGAGGAGAGACCCCTGTTCTGGCATTATCCTCACTTTTCCAATCAGCTTGGAAGACCGGCAGGTGCAGTGAGGGCCGGGGACTATAAACTTGTTGAGAGTTACGAAACCGGAAAGGTGGAATTATATAATCTTGGGAATGATATTTCGGAGTCAATAGATTTGTCCGGGGAAATGGAACAACAGACGAGGAATTTGCATAATTTGCTAAGGGAATGGAGACACCAAGTAAATGCAAATATGCCACTACCTAATGCGGATTATTTGCAAAATACGCAGGAGAAAAAATAACAGGCCGCCCCTACGGGGCTCATGAATTGTGAGAAACCATTATTCTATAAACAGGTCGCCCCTACGGGGCTCTGAAATAATGAGAGATCGATTTGCTATAAACAGGTTGCCCCTACGGGACTAAGGGACTATGATGGATCGGATAGCTATAAACAGGTTGCCCTTAGGCGACTCGGGGACTATGATGGATCGAATTGCTATAAACAGGTTGCCCCAACGGGACTCGGGGACAATGATGGATCGAAATGCTATAAACGGGTTGCCCCAACGGGACTCGGGCACTATGATAGAACGAATTGCTATAAACGGGTTGCCCCTATGGGGGTCGGGCACTTTAATGGACCAGATTGCTATAAACGGGTTGCCCCTGCGGGACTCGGGGACAATGATGGATCGAATTGCTATATACAATCCCTACGTGACCTTAAACGGCATGAGGGATACCATTTCTATATTTGTTACAACCTTATGGTGCTCACAAAATGAAGCCGCGTAGCGGCGATCTGTTTATAGATAGAATGGCTACAACTATTAACAAGCCCCGTAGGGGCGGACTGTAATAAAAACTTCACTAATCTGATATGATCAACAACAAGAATCTTCTACCCCTGTGTTTATCCGGAATTGCTGCGATCAGCGGGTCATGCACGGAAAAGACATCCTCTCCGAAACCAAATATTATTATCATCCTTGCCGACGATATGGGCTGGGGCGATATCAATGCAAATGGTAATCCAAACATTGAAACACCGGTTCTGAACCGGATGAAAAGTGAAAGTCTGAGCTTCGACAGATTTTACGTGTGCCCCTTAAGTGCTCCTACAAGGGCTGAAATGCTCACTGGCAGATACTTTCTCAGAACAGGAGTGTCATCGGTTACCCGTGGATATGAGAATATGCGAACTGATGAGCTGACCTTTGCTGAAGTACTTAAGGAAAACGGATATTCAACAGGCTGCTTCGGTAAATGGCATAATGGAAGATACTACCTTCAACATCCAAACCGTCAGGGTTTTGACGAATATATTGGATTTCCCGTGGGGCACCTCGGATATTACTATGATGCTTTTTTTATGAAAAACGACGATGAAGTGAAGTCTGAAGGCTACACTACCGACTATTTCACGGACCAGGCTCTTGGTTTTATTGAGAGGAACAAAGAGAGTCCGTTCCTGTGTTATGTATCTTATAATGTACCTCATTCACCATTCCAGGTTCCTGAGAAATATTTTTCGAAATATATAACGTCAGGTCTGGATTCAACTTTATCATCCGTTTACGGTATGGTGGAAAATATGGATGAGAATATAGGCAGGATAATTAAAAAAATTGAAGAACTTGATATTGAGGAAAACACAATTGTCATTTTCTATTCTGATAACGGACCCAATACCGACCGTTACAACGGAGGAATGAAAGGACGCAAAGGGTCAGTTGATGAGGGAGGAGTGAGAGTCCCGTTTTATATTAAATGGCCGGAAAATATCAAACCCGGAACAACTGAACAGCTGGCTCAGGATATAGATATAATGCCAACCTTACTCAGCCTTTGTAAAATAAAATATGATCCGGTCAATCCGCCTGACGGTATCGATCTGTCCGGGATCATTACAGGAAGAAAGAAACCATCTGACAGATTTATTTTCTCAAGGCAGGGGAATCAGGTGCTGGAGAATTGTAACAGCTCTGTGAGGAATGACCGGTACAGGCTTGTTCTTACAAGAAAAGATACTCTGCTGTATGATCTGAAAAGTGATCCGGAGCAAAAATCAGATATTTCAGGGAAAGAACCTGAAATTACCGCTGATCTGCTGACCAGACTGGTTCGCCTGAATGAAGAGCTTGTATCAGATTATAAGCCTGTTACAACAATAGAAGCCGGTTTTGAAGGAGAAAAGAGCTTCACCCTGCCTGTCCAGGATGCATTGTTGTCAGGTAAGATCAGATACTCCAGTATTCATCCAAACCAGTCGCATACTGAAAACTGGATCCGGGAGGGTGATTCAATTTTCTGGACCCTTAATATCAATACATCAGGAAACTACAAGGCAGAGCTGCAGTACGGATGTTCTCCGGGTGATACCGGCAGCAAATTAATGCTGGGAACAAACGCAGGGGAAATATATTTTACGATTGACAAGGCATTTGATTCGGAGATACTCCCTGATCGTGATTATGTTAAACGCAGCGAATCAGTTGAAAGGACCTGGTCATGGATGAGTATGGGAACAATTGAACTAAGAAGCGGTCCCCAAATCATCAACCTTAAACTTCTTGATTTGAAAAATAAAGAAGCAGGTTTAATAAAAGCTATAAGACTGACCCGGTAGATTAATTTCTGACCCACACGGGATGTTTATCAAGTTCGTTCTTCAGAAAGATAAATGTTTCTCTCTCTTCAGGTGTGAGAGAATCTGTTGATAATGGATTCTTCTCCTGCAGGTCATTTGAGAGGTCAAAGAATCTGCCATCGATATAAAGTTTATAATCTATTGTCCTGACAAACTGATTCCTGAACTGGTTTACATCTTTACTCCATCTGGGATCATAATGAACCGAAAGGGTCTTTCTGGGTTTATAATCAGAACCTGTCAGCAGGGGATAAAAGCTTTTTCCATCACAATCAACTTCTTTTCCGGCTATTTCCGCCAGTGTAGGGAAAAAATCGCTGAACTCGATCAGGCCGTCATATACAGAAGCATTCTTGATCTTTTCCGGCCAGTATACGATCAGTGGTACATGTGTGCCGGCATCAGTTGTATTACCTTTATCTCCCCTGATGATACCTGATGTCGTTCTGGTAAAAACCGACCTGTTTGTACCATTATCTCCGGTAAAGATCAGGATGGTGTTTTGATCCAGTCCTGTAGCCTTAAGCTTTGCAGCAATTTTACCGGCTATCTTGTCAGTATAAGCAACCATATCTTTAAAATAGGCGGTGTCCTGCCTGTAGCGCTGATCTCTGTTTTCCCAATCTTTCGAATCGGGTGTGGGGACAAAGGGATCATGTACCAGGACCATAGGGTAGTAAACGAAGAATGGTTCGTGTTTCTTCCTTTCAATGAAATCCAGGATATAATCCAGGAACATATCGGGTCCGTAATCATCCTCAGTTGTGTTAAGTATATTCCCATTCTTATCGATAAGTGGTAAAGAGTATCTTTCTCCTTCATTTCGTGTCTTTGTATATTGCCACAGACAATACTCATCGAATCCGAATTTCTTTGTACGGGTATTGTCGTTCCAGTAAGGTATGCAGATCGGAAGAGCGTCGTGTAGGGAAAGAGTGTAGGATAGGGTGT
>CAYQZL010000147.1:0-10693 GCA_964421975.1 uncultured Rikenellaceae bacterium | reverse complement strand
ATGGTATAACCGGAATAATATTTATCGGCCTCAGCTTTGTTTTCGCTTCAATTCTGGATATGGGTATTTTATCTTTCCCCATAGCCCTTATAATCAGCGATCTGACATTCTTCTGCTGGTATTCTGCAAGAAAATCATACAAATATTTCAATCTCGATTTTCCGGGATTTGAATACAGAACAACATTTTATCCGTTTTTATTGCTGGTTGTATACATGTTTTTCAGATTTATGGTCTAAGTGTAATTATGATAAAGATTGCCAAAGACATATTGAGTTTTTTACCCAGAACGATCAATCATCGTAAATGGCTTCAGACAGAAGCTCCCCGGCTTAATATGTTCCATGATATTCACAAGGGTCAGGACTGCTTTCTGATCGGTAATGGTCCGTCTCTCAACAAAATGGAGCTAAGGGTCCTGAATGAATATTATACAATAGGCCTTAATAAAATATTTCTTTTGTTTGAAAGAACCGGACTAAGCGTTGATTATCATGTTTGTGTTAACAGGTTTGTAATTGAGCAATGTACCCGGGATTTTCTGGCTATGGCCTGCCCTTCATTTATCTCATACAAACACCGCAACGGATTGCTAGAAGGAAGCAGCAAGGTATTCTTTGTCGGAGATGTTCATTCCAGGTGGAAATTCTTTGAAGATATCACAACGGGTATTTCACAGGGAAGCACCGTTACCTATGCAGCAATGCAGATTGCATTTTATATGGGCTTTGAAAGAGTTTTTCTCATAGGAGTGGATCACAATTTTGCTCAGAAGGGAACACCGCATAAAGTTGAAACAATGAAGGGTGATGATACCAGCCATTTCGATCCGGATTATTTCAAAGGACTTAAATGGCAGCTTCCGGATCTTGAAGGATCGGAAAAAGCCTACAGTCTGGCAAAATTGCATTTTGAAAAAAACAACCGTTATATAATGGATGCAACCGTTGAAGGCAAACTGACCATATTCCCTAAAATCAGATTTGAAGAAGCATTGAATAATGCAAAAAAGAAGACGAGACAATAATGAAAAAGAAAATTGCCGTAACTGCTCCCTATCTGCAACTCGAGTGGGATAAATACAAACACCTTCTCGATGATTATGAAATAATAATACCTCCTGTTGTGGAGAGATTTGAGGAATCGGATATGCTTAAAATACTTACACCGGATATTGAAGGCATAATCTGTGGCGATGACAGGATAACCGAAAAGGTAATTAATAATGCAGCCAGCCTTAAAGTGATAGTAAAATGGGGAACCGGGATTGATTCAATTAACATGAAATATGCTGAATCGCGGGGTATAAAAGTCAGAAACACCCCGGATGCATTTATAAATCCTGTTACCGAAAGTACTATAGGTCTGATGCTTTCCATTGTAAGAAGGATTGAGGAAAACAACAGAAAAATGCATGAAGGGAAATGGGAAAAGATCCGTGCATTAACTCTCTATGAATTAACTGTCGGAATAATAGGATATGGACGTATTGGCTCGTCAGTTGCCAATAAACTGTCTCTCTTTACGGACAATCTCATCTGGTATGATATAAAACCAGACAATGAATTAAATCCTGATGGAAAATTCCACGGGAAAAGAGTTTCGTTTACAGACCTGATCGATAAATCAGATATCATATCACTTCATTGCGATCTCAATCCTTCAAGTTTTCATATGATCTCTGAAGAACAAATAAAGCTGATGAAAGACGGAGTGATTATTATCAATACATCAAGAGGGTCGGTATTAAATGAGCCCGATATTGAAAGAAATCTTAAATCGGGGAAAATCGGCTTTGCCGGGCTTGATGTATTTGAAAAAGAACCTCTTCCCGAAAGTTCTTTCCTGAGATCCTGCGACAGATGTATCCTTTTAAGCCATAATACCAATTCAAGTCCGCTGCACTGGCACCGGGTTCATCTCAACTCTATAAAGATGCTCAGGGAATATGTTTAATTTTGGATAGTTATTAATCAGCTCTTAAAATGAAAAAGGAAAGCGGGAAAAAGATTATTCTGATTACAGGATGTCTTGGCGGAATCGGAAGTGTAATGGTGGATTTCTTCAAAAGGAAAGGATGGTTTGTGATCGGCACCGATAAAAGAGAATCGTATTCAAATGCAGATATTAAGATAACCACTGATCTTAATAATGTGGATGAATCGACCGATCATGTCGTAAAGATACTTAAGGATAATAATATCAAACATATTGATGCACTCATCAATAATGCAGCCGTCCAGATAAAGAAAAAACTAAATGATCTCTCCTATACTGACTGGCTTGAGAGTTTTAACGTGAATGTGATTGCCGGATTTATGCTGGTGAAAAAGCTCAGGAACCATCTCAGGGGTGGAAGTGTTGTAAATATTGGAAGCATCCATTCTTCCCAGAGTAAAAAAGGATTCCTTGTTTATGCCACAACAAAGGGTGCAATAAAAACGATGACACAAAACCTGTCTCTCGAACTTGCACCGGATATTATGGTAAATTGTATAGCTCCTGCTGCCATCGATACTCCCATGCTTAAAGCAGGGCTGTCAAAAGAGGAGTATCTCCAACTGAGGAAATTTCATCCGGCCGACAGAATAGGAAGCCCGGTTGAATTGTCAAAACTGGTCTACACTCTTTGTGAAAGAAATATCTTTCTTACCGGTGCATTTATCGAATATGACGGGGGTATTTCAAAACTTTTACACGATCCTGAAGTATAATGTCCGGTTTAAGCCTGAGCAGAGCTGTCAGAAAGACCTTAAGATGGTTGAAGAATAACCTTGGCGGAAACGGTGTGATCAATTACAGGGGAAAGGGGATCATTAACTTAATCGATGCCGGTTCTCTCGGAAAGTTACCTGAACCATGGTTTTCGAACTCCAGATATATAAAAAACCTTTTATCTTTTGAACCGCTTGAGGAATCATCGAAGCTAAAGAATGTGATCGTTTCTTCCTTTGCACTCTGGAGTGAGGATTGTACAAAGCCCTTTTATGTTTATAAAGGATTTAGAAGCACCGGCTCATCACTCTTTGAACAGAATTTTGAATATGTAAATCAGAATTTTGAAACACTGAAAAAAAGCGGACCCTCACATCTTGCTGACACATGGCATAAACGCTCTGAGCTATTAAAGGTTACGGAATGTGAATGCAAAACTCTTGATCATGTCCTGAAGGAATTAAATCTGCCCTGGTCATTCGATTTCATGAAAATAGACGCACAGGGGGCGGAATATGAAATACTCAAAGGGGCTGATAACTTCCTGAGGAATTCATGTATCGGCCTTCAGCTTGAATTGTTCAATATCCCCCTGTATAAAGGGATTAAGCTGCTGCCGGAAGTAACTGATCTGCTGAAAGGATACGGATTTGTCCTGGTAAAAAAAATGCCCTTTCACGGCACTTTTAACTCTCAGAATGATTGCATATTCATAAAAACGGAAGTACCGGAAGACAAAAAACATATCAGAGACCTGATAATGAAAATTTATTCAGTCAGCCCTTCTGAATAATACTTCTTCATATTATTCCTGCCGGAGCAAAGAGATTATTTTCTCCTGAGAAAAAGGTTTATATAGATGCGTACAAAGAACAGGTAAATGAACCTGAATATGACCCGGATCTTTTTCCCCTTTGAATATTTCATACTTATCCTCACATAATCCCACAACCACGCGAAGGAATAAAAAGATAGTCCCTTCATATCATATACAGCAACGGGTATATCAACATATCTGAATATTAATCCCCTTTTGTACCAGTAATAAAGGAAATCATAGATCGAACTGACGGTATACTTCAGTTCATAAGGACGTTCTCTATGGTAAGCAGCTTTAACAAACGCCGACTGGTGGTTGATTGGTATCCTCTTCCAGAAAAGGTCAAGACTTAAGGGTTTCACACTCTTACCGGTGTCCGGATCAATACAGTAACCGTAAATTATATCTCCATCTGTCCCGCCTGAAAAAACATCTTCAATAACAGTATCATTATAAAAATGATCATTTGAATTCATAAAACAGATCCAGTCACCTGATGAGAGGCTGATACCTTTATTCATTGCATCATATATCCCCATGTCAGGCTCAATTCTGAGTATATCTATCCTATCTCTGTAACGGTTAAGAATATCAACCGTTCCGTCAGTCGATCCACCGTCGACTAAAATAAATTCAATATCGGGATATGTTTGCCCGATGACACTTTTTATTGTCTTTTCAATCGTATTGTAACTATTAAAAGAAATAGTTATAACTGATATTTTCGGTCTTACCCGGGTATTCATTATATTAATCCAATTAATGGATAAACATCCTTAATTTATTGAATCCCTTTGTGATCCTTTGTGACGACCTTTGTGATCTTTAGTGTTAAAAAAACATTAACTACAAAGGCACACAAAGGATTACACCAAGGATTCACAAAGTTTTTGAATTATATAAGTTAAATATGCAAAATAAGCAGTAAAGTAATAAGCAGTGTTAAAATATATAAGAATTACCTAATTTTATCCCGGCTACAGGAAATTTATCATATTTTTAATCCGCTTACCCAAAGATTCTGTTAACTGATAATTATTTTATTATGAAGTCCTTCAAACAGTTTTTACCTCATTTATTGATAATCGCCGGCTTTCTTGTCATTTCATATATTTACTTTTATCCCGTTCTGGAGGGTAAAGTCCTTCGTGCCAACGATTCTTCCGTTTCGACTTATGTCTCTAAAGAGATCCGCGATTATCATTCAGCAAACGGCAGGGATCCTTTATGGACAAATTCGATATTCAGCGGCATGCCGGGATATCTTATCCTCACAAGGCATCCGGGGAACCTGATAAAACATGTGGACAATGTTCTCAGGGTTTTCAAAATGCCTGTATCCGTTTTGTTCCTGGCATTAACAGGTTTTTACATACTCCTACTGATGTTAGGTATCAACCGGTGGCTTGCGGCCGTCGGGGCACTGGCCTATGGCTTTTCTTCCTTTCTGTTCCTGATCCTTGCAGCCGGACATAATACACAGGCTATCGCTCTTGCATATATGGCTCCCATGATAGGGGGAGTCTGGTATGCTTACAGGCGAAATGCAGTGAAAGGAGCACTTTTTACAGCATTTGTCCTTTCACTCGAACTTCTGGCAAATCACCCCCAGATAACATATTATGCAATCTTGTGCCTGCTGGTATTTATTATTATCGAATTGATATGGGCTGTAAAAGAAAAACAAATAACCGGCTTCATCAAAACTTCTGCTCTTCTTATTATTCCTGTGATCATTGCCGTGGCGATCAACTTCGGGAACCTCTATACTGTTTATGAATACAGCAAATATTCAATGCGCGGGAAATCTGACCTGATACTTGAAAACAAAAATCAGTCAAAAGGTCTTGACAGGGATTATATCACCCACTGGAGCTATGGTATTGATGAGACCATGAATCTGCTGATCCCTGACTACAAAGGCGGTTCCAGTAAGCCTTTTGACCGCAATTCAGAGACTGTTAAGGTCCTGAGACAGAATAATCTCGCCTCAGCAGCTGATCAGGTTTTTAAATACTGGGGTACTCAACCGGGTACAGACGGACCTCACTATATGGGAGCTTTTGTAATATTCCTTTTTATCCTTGCCCTTTTTATTAGCAGGGGAAGGGAAAAGTGGTGGCTGCTTGCCGCAACCCTGTTGTCTGTTATGCTTGCATGGGGTAAGAATTTCATGCCATTCACAAATCTTTTCATAGATTATTTCCCGGGATACAATAAATTCAGGGCTGTAACCATGACCCTGGTAATCGCCCAGTTCTGTATACCGCTATTGGCAGCATTTGCCTTAAGAGATATTTTTGAATCGAAGATCACGATGAAAGATCTGATGAAAGGATTAAAAATAGCCGGAGGGATAACAGGAGGGATACTATTAATTGCGATTATTTTTCCGGGAATAGCAGGATCATTTATCAATCAGGGTGAATCAGTTTATCCCGACTGGCTTAAAGCTGCAATGGTTGCAGACAGAAAGGAATTACTGAGAACTGATGCCCTGAGATCGCTGGCATTCATTATTGCCGGCCTGACAGTATTACTGGCATTTATTAAAAACAAACTGAAGAAAGAGTACTCGGTTATTTTGATCGGTTTAATTGTTTTGCTGGATCTGTGGACCATAGATAAAAGATACCTTGATGCAGGCAGATTCGAGAGACCTTCATCTATTCAGAGATCAATTACTCCCACTGCTGCTGATGCATTCATACTTAATGATGAATCATACTACAGAGTTCTGAATCTGGCGGTGTCAACATTCAATGACAATACACCCACTTCTTATTTCCATAAATCGATCGGTGGTTATCACGGAGCAAAACTGAAAAGATACCAGGAGCTTATCGATTCGGCAATAATAAGGGATATAAATATTTTTATAGAATCTGCTCAAAATGCCAAAACTGCCGCGGATCTTGTTCCGGCACTGGCAAATACACCTTCACTGAATATGCTGAATACAAGATATATAATTATCAATCCGGAAGCTCAGCCTGTCATAAACCCTTACTGTTTTGGGAATGCCTGGTTTGCAGAGAATCCGGTAATAGTTGAAAACGCAAATGAGGAAATTGGCGCCATTAAGGGATTGAATCCGGGAAAAACGGCAGTAATTGACAAACAATTCGGGAATCTTGTTAATGCCGGAGTATACCCGGTTGCGGATGGCGATACTGTAAGCCTTACATCTTATCAGCCTAATGAACTTATCTATAAGTATTCAGCCGCTTCAGAAAAACTGGTTGTATTTTCTGAGATTTATTACCCCGCAGGATGGAAATGCTTTGTTGATGGTATAGAAACACCTTATTTCAGGGCAAACTATGTACTAAGAGCGATGATAGCCCCGGCCGGTGAGCACGAAATAAGATTCTCATTCGAACCCGAATCATATATCATTGGCAATAAGGTTTCCCTCACCGGCTCCTTCCTGCTGATCCTGCTCATCGGGGTATACTTTGCATCAGAACTGATTAAAAAAAGGAATCCTGAAGGTTAATGGTGCATCTGAATAAATGTCCGCTTTGTAATTCACAAGAGATCGTTACTCATCTCCGTTGCAGGGACCATTTTCTCAGTAATGAGGAATTTGAACTTTTCAGGTGTGTATCATGCGGATTTATCTTCACACAGGATCATCCTGATGAAATCAGCTCAGGCAGATATTATGAATCTGACGAATATGCTTCTCATAATGACGCTTCGGCAGGTTTTTCGAATATGCTTTACAGATTCTCCCGTAAAATAATGCTTTCAAAGAAGCGAAGGCTCGCAGTGAAACTTACGGGTATTAAAAGCGGTAAACTTCTGGATATCGGTAGCGGAAGCGGTCATTTTCTCTCTGAGATGAAGAATTCGGGATGGGATGTCAGGGGAATTGAAATAAATGAAAAAGCACGTACGCTATCTGAGAAGAAATTTAATCTGACAGTTCTTCTTCCGGCAAATATGAATTCCCTTGAAGCAGGAAGCTTTGATTGTATTACTTTATGGCATGTACTGGAACATTTTCATGATCCTTTTATGTATGCAGGAGAAATAAACCGTCTCCTGAAGCCGGGAGGTATATGTATTGCAGCTATGCCAAACAGCGGTTCTTTCGATGCTAACTATTATTTATCAACATGGGCTGCATATGATGTACCAAGGCACCTTTGGCACTTTAATCCTGAGACCTTTGAAAAATTTTCCGGAAAAGCCGGATTACAATTAATTAAAACTGCCGCACTTCCACTGGATGTTTTTTATATTTCAATATTAAGTGAGAAATACAGAGGTAGTAAGTTTTACTTTTTTGCAGGAATAATAAAAGGGGCATGGTTTTCTTTATGCTCCTTATTCAGAAAGAATAAAGCAAGTTCACTGATCTATATTCTGAAGAAACTATCCTAATAACGGTCGAGCCAGCGGTATTTTCTGGCGCTGTCACCCAGCTTCACCGCAAGTGTTATTTCATGTGTTCCGTAAGTTATTCTCTGGATTTCCTGAAGGGTGAAATCAAAAGCATATCCTATGAAGATCCGCGTGTGCTTAACACCAACATTGGCTATTACCGCACCGTTTGTCCTGTAAGCAAGACCTGCCCAGAATCCTTTGTTGTATATGTAAGTCACCCCTATATCTGCCTGAGGTTTAAACTGATCCGACATCATCAGAAGGAGTGATGGTTCCAGTTCGGTCATTGAATTCAGTTCAAAATAATAGGATCCGAACAAATAATAATGCCTGTCCATACTGAAATATTTATATGCCTCACTTCCAATTTTTGCAGAACCCCTGAAAAGCTGTTCTGCAGAAAAACCAGCATTATATTTGGCATTCAGAAGATAAATACCGAAGGCCGCATCAGGAACAAATATCCCACGGCGCAATTCATTGTTCATCCATGGTTCATTCGGATCTTCAAAATTTATCTGTTCTTCATCAATTTTATAATGATAACCTGTGAATGAGAGGCCGAAAGAGAGCTGTGTGCTGTTATGAAGCCACAAATGGTATGCATATGAACCCTGTATTCCTGTCCGGGTGATCAGTCCGTTCCTGTCGCTGAATATATATCCTCCCAATCCTACTTTCCCGTCAGATTTTGGTCTGAAAACCTGCTTTCTGGCACTTGATTGTTTAAGGATATAACTCCTTTTCAATAATCTTGTCTGGCCACTGAATGAGAATGTCCTGGGTGCTCCCGAATAACCCACCCACTGTTCCCTGGCGGTAAGATTCCAGCTTGTGTAACCATCGCTTCCGGCAACTGCAGGATTAATAAGGAACTTATTGTAAAGGTACTGACTGTACAAAGGCAATTGTTGCCCCGAAGCAGTTAAGCTCAGGATCAAAAGGCAAAACCATATTAAAAATGTTCTTTTCAAAATCCTGAATATTAGCTTTTTATCATCTGACAATAGTTACGTTTCCAACAACAGGTTTTCTGCCGGGGCCAAGATCAATAATATAATGGTATGAATCTATCGGAAGCGGAGATCCGTTACTTCGTCCATCCCATGGATGAGGATATCCTCTTTCTGATCTCCAGACAGTACCTCCCCATCTGTTGAAGACTCTTATCTCAACCTGCGGGTAAAGCTCAATCAGACCAATATTCCATTCATCATTTATAAGATCTCCGTTCGGAGAGAAAGCATTCGGTATGATAAGACATGTTTCATTCAGTGGTTCTACAATTACAGAATCCCTTATTGTACATCCGTTCATATCGGTGACACTTACAACAAATTTGCCTTCAACAATATCTGTGATCTCACTTCCTGTTGAACCATCCGACCACTGATAGGTGTAATCTGTTCCCGGCACCCCGCCTGTTACATCAAGAATGATCATACCATCCGGTTTGTCGGGGCACCAGGGGGGTGTAACAGTGAAACTGAGCTTTATTGAATCAGGTTCAGTCAGTGTAAGGAGCGAGTCAATCATACAGCCGTTCCCGTCTTCAACATATACGTTGTAATCCCCTGCCGGCAGATTTGTCCGGACAGCAGTGCCTGCTCCGTCTGACCAAAGATATGTTACTGATCCTGCGGGATTAACCGGTTCAATCTCAACAGATCCTGTACTGGCGCCGGCACAATTAATATTGAATCCACCGGCAATACTTGCTGATTTTATGATATTTATTCCGAATATCCCCTGCTCGCGTATCTCGATAGTATCAGAAGCAGTACACATATTTGCATCCGTTACATTCAATATATAAAATCCGCTTGCAAGTTCCGAAATTGAGTCGCTGTTTGCGCTAAATCCGTCCCCGATCTTCTGCCATTCATAAATATAAGGAGCCAGTCCGCTGTCCATATTGATGCTTATCCAGCCGTCTGATCTGCCATTACAACTGACATTGTATCCGTTATAATCCGACATCACTGTTTCATAAGTAATCGGTGACGGGAGATTGATGTTGACTCCGTCAGTATAATCACATCCATTAGAATCTTTGAAAGTAACGCTGTAAAAGCCTTCGGTCAGTCCGCTTATATCTTCCGTAACTGCACCATTTGACCAGTGAAAATCATTATATGGTGCAATACCACCAGATGGTGTGAGGTCAATTGAACCGTTATTAAAACCGGCCGGGAAACAGGTGATATGTGTCGGAACAAGAGTTGCAGTGACAGGATCTGGTTCTGTGAGAATTATCACAGTATCCTTTTCGCACAGGTTCGCATCCCTTACCTTAACATGATAAGTGCCTGCTTTGAGAGATGGCTGATCATCCTGACCCTGAACAGGTGCTGAACCATCTTCAGTGCTCCATGAGTATTCATATGAACCATTGCTGCCACCTGTTACATTGAGATTTATCCAGCCGTTCCCTCCGTTACAGTTAATGTTGTATGATCCGTGATCCGAGGCTGAAAGGACTGCATTAAATAAAAGAGGTTCGGGCTCAGTAAGTGTAAATGACGGATAGAGAGAAAGAGGCAGGATCTTCAGTTCACATCCATTGCTGTCTGTTACCTTGCATACATAAGTCCCTGCACTCATTTTTTCAAGGTCTTCAGCTTCAGAAGTGAATGATATCGAATCGGTCCAGAAATAAGAATATGGTTTTGCACCACCTGAAATAGTAAGGTCTATTGATCCGTCACTACCTCCATTGCACGAAATATTATATATACCATCAGGACTGGAAGAAAGTTCAAA
>CAYQZL010000146.1:0-10787 GCA_964421975.1 uncultured Rikenellaceae bacterium | reverse complement strand
ATACGCGATAATGAGCGGTGACTGGAGTTCCAGACGTGTGCTCTTCCGATCTGGATTTTTAAAAATTTCACCTTTGGCAGGTGATTTTCCACCGGGCATATAGACTTCTTTAATATTGGGATAGTCCTGTAATGCTCTTGTATTTCTTTCAAGGTAATAAGCAATAACCTCCGACACCGGAAATCCTTCAGTTGCATATGTAATTGCAGGTTGAAGAATATCCCTCATGGGCAGTCTGCCGAACATATCATGCATCTCATACCACCCGTCCACACATCCCGGAACTGAAACCGGCAGCGGACCATAAGAAGGGATGAACTCATAACCATTTTTTTCGAAATAATCGAGCTTCAGCGATCTGGGTGACCGTCCGCTTGCATTCAGCCCGAAGAGTTTTTTCTTATCAGCACTCCATATGATGGCGAAAAGATCCCCACCGATACCGCAACCGGTTGGCTCAACCAGTCCCAGTACTGCATTGGCTGCAATTGCTGCATCTATCGCATTTCCTCCTTTTTTTAAAATGTCAAGGGCAACCTGTGTGGCCAGTGGCTGGCTTGTTGCAGCCATACCGTTCCTGGCAATGATTTCTGACCTGGTGGCGAAATCACGACCGGTCACTCTGTCCTGGGCATATGATACAAGACCAAGACAAAATAATATCAGGGCTGTAGTGCTAATTTTCATTTCTGTGGTTTTGCTTACAAATTTATAAAACAGATTTTACTATCTGGCCATTGCTTTTGCTTTCATATCCGCCGGCATTTTCTCTATGGCATACCTGAGCGCGGTTCGCGGCATTGTGCCTTTTTTCTTCATTACATACTCAAAGACTTCATTCTGATGAGCCTGACTTGCAGATTTTAACATCCAGCCATAACCCTTTTGCACCATGTCGTCAGGATCAGGATGAAGAATATCAGCTATCCCGAAAATATCATTCAGGAATTTGCCTCTGCGGGCAGGGATGATAAGTGTCACTGCTGATGCTCTTTTTACCCAGCGGTTTTCTGAATGTGCCCATTTTTTAAGCTCTTCCAGAAATGACGGATACATTTCAATAAAGGTGCCGATGGTATGATTACATAATGTGTCGCATGATGCCCAGTTGGTCAGATAATTTTTTACCCACCTGTCAAATACGTGAAAATCTTCTGGCTTATATTCCTTCTTCATGGCGTATGACCAGTTGCAGGCAATAAAGGACTCTTCCATATATCCGGTTTTCCATAGTTCTTCGCATAATCCAAAAACATATCCCCTGGCCTTGTCAGGCAGTTTCTTGAAGTGATCCCTGGCTATGGATTCAACCAGGGCTGATTTTAATCCGTGCATCCTGACTTCTTCCCTGAAATATCTTTCACCTGAGATCCTTGTTTTTTCATCTGCATTGCTTATTAATACGGACTGTAATTCTTCAATTATGTTTTTCATGGTCATTGATGCTGATATTTTTTTGAAAGTTAGTATATTTATTATAAAAAGGCTCAGCGGCTCGGCGGCACAAAGCTCAGCGGCACAGAGGCTCGGCGGCACAGAGGATCGGCGGCACAGAGGATCGACGGCACAAAGCTCAGCGGCACAAGGCTCAGCGGCGCAGAAGATTACATAAACAGAATTATAATCTTAACAAATCTATGTAAATATGATCAGAAAAATAAAAATAATTTTTATAGTGTTATCCTCAATGTCATTGATTATTGAAGCTCAGACAGGTGAAGCACTGAAATGGCATAAATACGAGCTCGTATTTACAAGCAGCAGGACTTATGAAAACCCTATTCAGGAAGTAAGAACATTTGAGATCACTTTTACATCTCCTACAGGAATTAAAAAGACAATCAACGGTTTCTGGGATGGTTCAGATACATGGAAAGCCAGATTCATGCCTGATGAAGAGGGAGTCTGGAATTTCACAACCTTGTGTTCAGATGCCAAAAATACCGGACTTCATGATCAGAATGGATCCTTCAATTGCAAAACTCTAAGCACGGCGGCAAATATCTACCGTCATGGTCCGGTGATCAATCCCAGGGGAACCTATTACCTTACACATGCCGACGGAACACCGTTTTTCTGGCTGGCATGCACTGCCTGGAACGGGGCATTGAAATCAAGCGATACAGAATGGGATCAGTATCTAACACAGAGAGTGGAAAACAATTATTCTGCTGTTCAGCTTGTGACAACCCAGTGGAGAGGCTGTGATAAAAGCAGTGAATGTCTGGTTGCATTTGAAGGATGCGGCCGGATAAGGATCAATCCGGAATTTTTCAGACTTATTGACAGAAAGATAGACAGGGTAAATGAATTCGGGCTTGTTGCTGCACCCGTAATCTTATGGGCATTACAAAGCGGATCCGGCCGGGAACTGAGTCCCGGATACTATCTTCCAGACGATCAGGCTGTTTTGCTGGGCAGGTATATTATAGCCCGTTATGGTGCAAATCATGTGGTCTGGCTTCTGGGCGGTGACGGTAATTATACCGGCACTTACGAACAAAGATGGAAAACGATCGGGAGAGCTCTCTTTGACGGGAAACATCAGGGAATTGTAGCACAGCATCCGCAGGGACGATCATGGATAGGAGAAATTTATAAGGATGAACCATGGCTCAACATAATAGGATATCAGAGCAGTCACAGCAATGCAGAGGGAACCGTAAACTGGATTACCAAAGGTCCCATGAGCCGGATGTGGGCTCATCTGCCGCCCAGACCATTGATCAACCTTGAACCAAATTACGAGCAGATCCGCGATTTCATTACCGATAAGGACGTCCGGAACGCCTGCTACTGGAGCCTGTTTGCAACACCAATCGCCGGTATAACTTATGGGGCAAACGGAATATGGCCATGGCTGCGGAAAGGAGAAAAGATACTCAATCATGGTGATGCACCCTGGACTTCCACCTGGGATGTGAGCATAAATCTTCCCGGATCGGTTCAGACTGGTTATCTGGCAGGCTTTATTACAAAATTCGCCTGGTGGGAACTTTATCCTGCACAGGAATTATTGCAGGAACAACCGGGGGATAAGGTCTTTAACGAATTCGTTTCTGTAGCAAGATCAGTAAATAATAAAACTGTGCTCGCGTATCTACCTGTAAAACAAACCATAAAGATTCGAAAACCGTACGGACACAATTATAGTGTCAGATGGTTTGATCCGGTAAAAAATGAATATTCTGAAGGTTCCGGATCGGATGACGGAAAGATACTTACGGTATCTTCACCGTCTGACCATGATATGCTGCTCATTCTTGAAGAACTGGTTGCAGTAAAGGATATTAAGATCAGGAATAAACGGGTTATAAGTTCTCCAAAATAAAATATCTTTTCTCTGTCTGTCACAGAGGTCCACAGAGTTATTCCTCAAGGAGGTTTACTTCCCTGATCTGTCCGGATTTTCGATTCAGCCTGAGCGTTTTTATCTCATAAGGCCGGAATCTGCCCTGCCATTTCTTACCTGCAAATATCAGGTCAAGGTTGGCAACACATTCAGATCCTTCAGTCTCAACGCAGCGGAGAATGATGTCATCGTTATTTTCTGCAAGCTTCACCGAGGAAACGATTATGGACGGATTATCTGTAGCCAGAAATGAACCGGATCTGGATAATTTCCCGTTGTGGATACCCTGATATATCAGAACCGGTGGAGAAAGGAATTCTTCGGAATATCTGACGATATTATTATTTTTCCAGCCCTCTTTATGTGGAACAAGCAGCATTCTGAATGTCTGAATTCCCTGATCCATCCAGATGTGTTCAGCTTTCATATCAAGTACTTTAGGATCGTGGTGAGCATAAACTGCCGACCTGGCAACTGAGATCCTCAGATCATTTCCATGAACACTGTAACCATATTTTGCATCGTTGATAACTGTAAGACCAAGGCTGGTTCCCTGCTTTTTGCCACTGAGATCTATCCATCTTTGTCCGGGATCTTCATCACCGTTGGTTTCCCTGACAATGTTCCCGTATGGTGTTTCATAAGTTGCAACGGGTGATTCAATATCTACAGGGAAAGAGAACTTGAGCATCTTCAGTCTTTCGTGCCAGTTAAGCGTGACACGGGCTTCAACAGTTGCACAGCCTGATGTCAGTATCCAGTCGGTAGAAAGCGATGAATTGCCATAGGTTGTTATTACCCTCACAGCTCCACGGAACGGTCCTTTTTCAAGTACTTTGATGGTTGCATTTCCGAATTCTCCGGTCACATCTGAAAAGGTCTTTATGTTATGGCTCCATGTATCACTGGGATCATTTATCACAAGAGCTCTGCATCCTGTCTCTTTCCCGGCAAATAAATCTCTGCCTGTTCTCTTATCAAAAAGCGAAATGCCACCGGTATATGAGAAGCTTATTCTCAGAAATTCATTCTCGAGCATTTTCTCATTAACAGTGACCGGATCAGACTGTTCAGCAGCTTCTCCTTTTGAGATACGTATCTGCCTGTAACCCAGGGCAGGCAGTTTTACCCGCGTAACAAGCCGTGTGCGGTTGCCGGTCTCCGTCGATCCTGCAATCCACTGATGCGGCAGTGATGTACCTGTATCATCTGTCACTTTTGAGGTATTTTTAGTGTTCCAGGAAAAGTCGTATTCAACATTAGCCGCGGCTTCCCATGCATGAGGATTGAAAGCAACCAGGTACTGGGAATCCGGATCTTCTGTGGGAATGAGTCTTTCAAGTTTCTGAACAGCTGCATAAACAGCCTGATGGGCGGTGTCAATTGCGAATCCGTAGCCGTTCCTTGCATGCTGACTGTGTTCAGGTACGGAAGTACCCGCCAGACTGTCGTGGAACTGCATAAAGAGCACTCTTTGCCAGGCTGTGGTAAATTCCTTTTTCGGATATATTGCCCCCCAGGCAAACGAACCGATTGCAGTTATTTTCTCTGCAGTGATCAGAGTGGCTTCCGACTGTCTGTTGCCTTTCTTTATCTCAGATTCTGCCGTATAACATCCTACTGCATGATGCTGGAGGTCGTCTTTAACTACCGGAAGATTGAGATTATTCAGTGAAGACCTGATCTCTTTGAAATATCTGTCTGTTGTACTGTAAAATACGGCAGGTGCACCTTTCTCTGTCTTAAGCTCATTGATGGAACGTATGTTTTCCTTTGTTGCACCTCCTCCATGATCTCCTGCACCATAATAAGCCATGAAAGTACTTACAGGCTGGTTCCTGAACTGTGCCATGGAATCTGAGATCCGTTTCCGTACAGAACCTGTATCATTATAGCTTATGGGGATCCTGTATGTCAGAACACGGGATCCGTCACTTCCTTCCCACCAGAAAAGATCGGAAGGAAGATCTTTTTCTCTTATGCCCGGACGCATGAATATGTAATTTTCCATACCCTGTCCTTTTATTATCTGTGGCAAGGTTCCTGTATGGCCGAATGAATCGGGATTACATGCAACAACTGCACGGTGTCCGAGCAGTTTTTCAAAAGTCAGCTGACCATATAAACCCTGTCTCACAAGAGCTTCACCGCAGGGAATATTGACATCCGGTTCAATCCACCAACCGCCTGCTATGTTCCATCTGCCCTCATCAACCCGTTTGCGGATCTCCTTAAGCATGGAAGGATCGTTTTCGGCTATCCACTGATAGAATTGTGCAGAACTTGCTGTAAAAGTGAAATCAGGAGTCTCACTCATCCTGTCAAGTGCCGACCTGAATGTACTGTAGGCAACAGCCATACCTTCAGGCCAGGGCCATAACCAGACCGGATCAATATGTGCATGGCCGATCATGTGAACCCTGTACTTTCCGGCACCCTCCGGCCATTGTGATTCCTGCAGGCTGCTGCCTGCAAAAACTCCTGAAAGAGGATTCAATACTACAAATGCACTTCCTGTAGCGGCTTTGCCGATAAAGCTTCTTCGGGAAAGAAATTCCCTGTCTGCCGGTTTGTTTTTATTCTTCATGTCTGATTTTTTTATGAGTCTATTTTATGTTTTTCCAGAATCTTTCTTCCGAACGATGTAACTCTTTTCTTTTCTTCCTGTCAAGGAAATAATAATAAATGAAAATTAAAAATCCTGCAACAAGAATGCTCAGCAGGAGATACCTCATTATTTCAGATGTTTTGGCATCAGCCGTAACCGGTATTATTTCATTAATCGCACTTCCTTCTGTTATTTTGTGACCCACATCGATATTGAACATATTCCTGAAAAAGAATAGCGACAGGAAGGTGAGAATACAGGTCAGCAGGGGAGTGGCTATCCATCCCAGGGCAATCTGTCCGAGCAGCCTGAAGTTTATGTTACTTACTCCTTTATAAAGTCCGATACCCACTACACATCCTATAATTACCTGAGAGCTTGATACCGGAACCAGTGGTATTGAAGGCAGACCAATGCGGTTAAGAAGTGAAGATAGGGCAGAAGACGAAAAAATGAAAAGTACAAGTGAGTGAGCAAGGACGACAACCATGGCTGCTTCGGGACTTAACTGAACGATATTGGTCCCGACAGTCTGCATCACTTTTCTGGAGTATGTTATTATTCCTGCTGCTATTGCTATTCCTCCAAGAAGGAACAGCTGCTGATTTGAGGAAAGAGAAATAATTCCCAGGTTCAGTTCCTGCAGATTGAATGCCGGAAGAAATACCCCCATTACGTTTGCAATATTATTCGCACCCAGACTGTATGCAGCAAATGCACCGGATATCAGAAGACCTGTCCTTATGTATGATTCAAACCTTATAAGATGTGTTCCTGATCTTTTTTTTATCTTGATTATCAGTATAAAAAGCGGAATTGCGAATAAAGCTCCCAGAACCGGACCGGATACCCATGTCGTGACGATTGTTGAAAGTGTTGAAGGATCAGTGACATTGCCTGTAAAGAAGTTCCATCCGATTATGGCTCCGACTATTGCCTGTGTCGTGGATACAGGCAGTGAAAATTTCGTCATCAGATAAACAGTAACAGCTGAAGCAAGTGCCAGGGTGAATGAACCTCCCACGGCATTTACCGTTCCCAGTTTTCCCAGTGTCTCCGATGTGCCGGACCCTTGAGCCACTGCACCGGTTATAACAGCTATTGATGCAATAATTGCTGCTTTCCGGAAGGTGATCATCTTTGATCCGACAGCCGATCCGAAAGCATTTGAAGCATCATTTGCACCAAGTGACCAGCCAAGTAATAATCCGCTCGTCAGAAAGAACAGAATCATATATCAACAGGTACTTTAGTTATTCTTTATTTGTTAATGTTCAGGGTTCAGGGTTCATCTCCCCCTCACCTCATCTCCCCCTCACCTCATCTCCCCCTCACCTCATCCCTCGCTGCTCTCCGCTCTCTGCTCTCCGCTCTCCGCTCTCTGCCCTCTGCCCTCCGCCCTCCGCCCTCCGCCCTCCGCACCTTGCTATCCGCCCCCTGCACCCCGCTCAAACTATCACCTTTATCGCCATTGCTGCCAGCAGATCAGCTGCTTTCTGAGCAATGTCGGAAATATTCTCAATATGATGAAGGATATATCTCAGATGTGCCTTGTGCGCCAGATCCAGTTCAGGCATCTCCTGGAAGATATGTTTCTTGATGCCCTTTGATATCTTATCAGTCTCAGTTTCAAAATAATACACCTTAAGTATTTTATCCCTTACGGTATATGGCGACCTGAAATATGCCCTTGCCGCCGGTATAAGCTCTTCAGCTGCATTTGCGGAAGATTCCACAAGACTGAGTATGCGCTCACTTATTGAATCGGGAATTTCCGGCAATTCAATGTTAAAGTCATTCAGGGAACTTTTTACGGAATCAATAATTTCATCCAGCTCATCAATAAGCCTGGTTACTTCTTCTCTTTGCTGTGGAAGGACGGAGTTTGTGATCATATCATTCTCAATTGCCCGCTGAAGCTTGTCTGCATTGCTCTCGAGAACATCAACCTTCTGAAGATGTCTAATGAAATCTTCCTGGTTTTTAAGAATATATGATTTTATCCCTTCCCTGAAAACAAGAATACCCAGTTCCACATTATCGAAAAACTCATCAATCCTTATGATAAGATTTTTCGTTGTTCTTTTAAAAACAGCCATGCTTTGTGATTAATAGGTTAATATAGCAAAATTAGGTGTTTATGATCCATCATCACAATATCAGAATTCAATAATTTTTTCAACCCTGTTACTTCTCAGGTATTGTTTCAGAATGACCTGAATATCCCTGTTATCAGGAGATGCCTGTATACAATCATGTACTGCATCGAGTCCGAAGCCCATATCATTTATGTTGAAATATCCATAACCGGCATATTTCCCGTTAATGATCTTGACTGCACTTTTTTCATCATCATTTCTGCCTTTATCAATGATGAAGAAGTTATGTCTCGAAAAGACAAACTCTTCAATTGCCTTTGATGCACGGGTATTATACTCTGAATGTGACTCTTTTCCGCAGCAGGCACCTTTGCAGATCCCGACATGATGCTGGAAACAGGCTCCGTCAGATTCATACAGACCGCAAAGTTTCTGGCACAGATTATAATTTTCGACAAGTGATTCAAGCTTTGATCTCGCTCTTTCTCTCGAAGTAAAAAGAGCCAGGGGATTCTCTTCATCTGTCACCGGCATGAAGCAGAAAGTGATATAACCATTGCTGTCGGCTGATGAATAGATACCCCACTGGAAGGATGACCTTCTCTGTGCCCTGTTGTAAAACGGTTTGTTATCCTTTATCTCAAACGATTCTCTCAGAAGGGCTATAAGTTCACTTCCGGTTACATCCCAGCTGATGTCAGCAATAAGATCGCGCATCTCCATCGCCCTGTTGGAGGTATTATTTGACAGATGTGTGCTTATTCTCTGCTGAAGGTTCCTGCTTTTTCCGATATATATAAGATCACCTTTTTCATTATAAAAATAATATATTCCCGGCTCTTCAGGGATCGATTCAACCTTTGACGGATCAAGCATGGGATTAAGCCTGGATAATCTGGTGTTTCTGATCAATCCCTGTCTGTTCCCATTCATTTCACTATCTCTTTCCAGGAGCATTTCGAACAGCTTTACCGTAGCAAGCGCATCACCTGAAGCTCTGTGCCTGTCAGTTAAAGGTATTGATAGTTCCCGGCATAAATTTCCCAGACTGTATGAATGGTGACCAGGAAAGAGCCTTCGGCTAAGTGTGCACGTATCAAGAATATTTCTTTTGAAATTATATCCCAGTGATTTGAACTCCTGTCTGATGAATGAATAATCAAAGCGTGCATTGTGGGCTACAAAAGTCCTCCCTTCAGTAAGTTCCACAATATTCCTGGCTATTTCAAAGAACCGTGGAGCATTTTCGACCATCTCATTTGTTATTCCGGTCAGGTTTGTTATAAAATATGGTATATTCCTTTCAGGGTTCACCAGTGATGAGAATTCGCCTGTTATCTTTTCACCGTCATGAAGATAAATGGCAATTTCAGTAACCTTCTCAAGCTTTGCGCTTCCTCCCGTTGTCTCAATATCGATTATGGCGTACATTACAGGATCTGTACCGGCTAAACAATCACGAATATAATCAGAAAAGAAGGCAGAGTGATTAATAGTTTGTAATTTTGTTAACAAATAATTGCTTCTATGAACGAGTGTTTCGGAAAAAGATTCATTTTGAACGGAAAACTGGAAGATGCACATTCTTTTGATAATTCACTGGTTTATGAAGGAGATTCTGTATATGAAGTAATAAGAATGGTCAGGAACAATCCGGTATTCTTCCACGATCATATGGAACGCCTTGAATCCAGTGTGAAAAATCAGAGAAAAGATATGGCTGCCGGTGTTGATACGATCAGAAAAGATATTATAAAGCTCACCAAAGCTGACCGTAAAAAAGAAGTAAACCTTAAGATAGTGTTCAACTATAATAAGGATTCTGTTAATTACCTTATATATTATATTGAACCGATTTATCCTTCTGAAAAGCAGTACAGGGAAGGAGTGAAGGGTATCCTGTTCTATGCTGAAAGAAAGGATCCGGGATCAAAAGTCATCAATCATAAGCTCAGATCATCTATTTTTCATAAACTGATACTCGATGGAGCTTATGAAGCCCTTCTCGTTAATGAGAAAGGGCAGATAACCGAAGGAAGCCGTTCGAATATATTTTTCCTGAAAAAGAACACTCTGGTCACTGCTCCGGATTCTGTTATTTTGTGTGGTATAACCCGGAAACATATTCTTGATATCTGTTCGGAAAATAATATGGCTGTAAAATCTGCCTGTGTTAAAGCTGACCGCATAGCTGATTATGAAGCAGTTTTTATGACGGGAACATCACCTGTGGTGCTTCCCTTTTCACGTATCGACGACAGGCAATTCAATGTAGATGTGCCTTTGATAGCGGAACTCAGACAATTATATATCATTAAAGCGGAAGAGAGCATTAGAAAGTTCCGGTCGGAATGACAGGACGGATTTGGGCTTAATGCCCGTAATTCTGCCGGATCAGTTTTTGATTGAATGCGAGAAAAAGGTGAAATGCCTGTAAATATTTGTCCCGCAACCGGTGCAATTTCCTTTCTGATCGAGATTCATGACTTGTATATTGTATCCTGTTCTTTTTGTCACGGTCTTACCGCATACCGGGCATTTTGTATTTTGTGAGCCTTCCGATGCCATATTACCGATATACACATACTTCAGGTTTTTTGAGGCGATCTCTGCAAGACGTGAGAGCCTCTCACCCGGAGTTGCCGGATCTTCTCTCCGGTACATCGGAAAATACCTGCTCAGAGATCGGAAGAGCGTCGTGTAGGGAAAGAGTGTAGGATAGGGTGTA
>CAYQZL010000145.1:0-10798 GCA_964421975.1 uncultured Rikenellaceae bacterium | reverse complement strand
GATGGAATCTCGTGACTGGAGTTCAGACGTGTGCTCTTCCGATCTGGCCGGGGCTTGTTTTTATTGACGGGAACCACAGAAAAGAACCGCTTATGAGATATTTCAGTGCAATGGCTGATATTTCGGATAAAGGAACAGTAATCGTTATTGATGATATACATTTATCACCGGAAATGGAAGAAGCCTGGACTGAGATCAGTAATTCGGAAAGGATCTCCTTTTCTGTTGATATTTTCAGAATGGGTATGGTCTTCTTCAGAAAAGGAATGAGCCCTTATCACTATGTAATAAGATATTAACAAAAATTAATAGATATTAATTCAATATTAAGTTAAATTAATCTAATTTCGCAAATTCATAAAAAGCAGGTATATGGATAAAGTAATTGAGATCCAAAATATTGTAAAGAACTACCAGGTTGGTTCGGTAATAGTCAGAGCACTGAGATCAGTATCAATCAATATAAACAAAAACGAGTATGTAGCCATAATGGGACCCTCGGGTTCCGGAAAATCTACCCTGATGAACCTTGTTGGTTGCCTTGATACTGCGACAAGCGGTACTTATATACTTAATGGTACCGATGTCAGCAAAATGGAAGATGATTTTCTGGCAGAGATAAGGAACAAGGAGATCGGATTTGTATTTCAGACATTTAACCTGCTTCCTAGATATACAGCACTTGAAAATGTGACATTACCACTGATATATGCAGGAATACAGAAAGCCGAAAGGGAAGAGATGGCAATAGAAACACTAAAGCAGGTGGGTCTTGCCGACAGGATGACCCACAAGCCTAATGAATTGTCGGGAGGGCAGCGCCAGCGTGTCGCAATAGCACGTGCACTTGTCAATAAGCCGTCAATTATTCTTGCCGATGAACCGACAGGGAACCTCGACAGTAAAACATCCATTGATATAATGGGTCTGCTGGATGATATTCACAGGAACGGTAATACAGTTATCCTGGTCACCCATGAGGAAGATATTGCCCGTCATGCAGCAAGGATCGTCAGACTTCTGGACGGCGAAATTAGCCATGACGGTCCGAATGAAAAGTATAAACCGGCCTGAAACAACTATTATCTTTTTTTGTAAATTTTTCTAATTTTCCCGGTCATGAAGATCTATACCCGAACCGGTGATGATGGAACAACTTCTCTCCCGGGAGGTAAGAGGATTAATAAATATCATGAAAGGATAGAAGCAATAGGTTCCGTCGACGAACTGATATCCTGGATAGGACTGTTAAGGGATCAGAAAGAGAATAATGAACGCAGGGAATTTCTGCTTTATCTGCAGGATCAGCTGATGAAATGTGCCGCTTCTCTTGCATACGGAAGTGATCAGAAAAATTCGGAAAACATGCTGCCTGATCCTGATTCCATCGGAAATATTGAAAATGAGATAGATATGATGGATGAGACGCTCAAACCTTTGAGAAATCTTATCCTGCCGGGAGGTAATACCGTTGTATCTTATTGTCATATAACAAGATGTGTCTGCCGAAGAGCGGAAAGAGCTGTTTTGAGACTGAATGCTAAAGAAGAAATTCCTCCCGTCATATACATATTCCTAAACCGGCTTGCTGACTATTTGTTCACATTATCAAGAAAGATCAGTTCAGATACTGATAATGAGGATATTAGGTGGATGATATAATGTCAGTAAAATATTGAGGGTTTGTGTTGTTTATAAACTAAAATAATGTATATATTTGCAAACTTTTTTAAAACACACACCCTTAACAGGAAATTATGTATTGGACACTTGAATTAGCCTCGAAACTTGAGGATGCTCCCTGGCCGGCCACCAAGGATGAGCTTATAGATTATGCTATAAGGTCAGGTGCTCCGCTGGAGGTTGTGGAAAATTTGCAGGAAATCGAGGATGAGGGAGATATTTATGAAGGTATTGAAGACATCTGGCCTGATTATCCCAGCAAAGACGACTTCTTTTTTAATGAAGATGAATATTAAGGGTACAATCTTCTGATTTTTTAATCAGACTTATATCGGATCAGTTTCTTTTTTAAAGATATCCATTATTTTTTTAGGTCTGAGGTTATCATACCATCTGAAACCTTCCATCCGTGGATTTCCCTGAGGTAATTCCGAGGGAGGGTCTATAACTCCTTCAGGACTCTGATTTTCTATTATAACCGCAATTTTACCATCCTCAATATAAATTTCAATATCGGAGCTGGTTGCCTTGTTGATAGCCATTATTTCATCACCTTCACCAAGGTAATACAGTGATTCCCCGTTCCCTTTGATATCTATTTTATGGAGCTTATTATCCACGAAATACCCTGTAAGCGATCTGCCCTTTATCTGGTTGTATCTCATTGTGTCCACTTTGCTTGCAATAAATGCCGAACTGAATAATTCCATCCTGTCGGCTTTCCTGTTTTTTGTGAACAATGCCATTGAATCGGATGTCATCTGGTTTTCCTGAGCCCACAGAACAGGTTGATTGTAAAATCTTATCACCGAATCCTGAAAAGAATAAGACAGTGAGTCGCATTTTGCCTGCATATCGTTGCTGAATATTTTGCATTTGTAGTATGCCGACATAAGTCTGAAGCTTTTTCCCGCAGTATCTGTCATGGTGACTGATCTTATTGTATCGCCATGCAGATAAAGCGAATCATCTTCAGATATCTGTATAAACACAGCACTGTCGGTAACCATAAACCGTTCCGGTTGCCTGTAATACCAGGCATAATCACCGGCAACAGCTATGTGATAACTGGTATCCGTAATGCTGGCATTACCGAAAGCCAGTCCATAACCGTTTTTTTCTTCATAATAAAGAGAATCTCCCCTGATGATCTGTTTCCTGTTATCGATCAGTGCATTTTTCCATATCCGTGATATATTGTTATTTGTATCGTACCAGCCTCTTTCACAGTAAATATATATGCTGTCACCTTTCATTCTCGACGGCCCTGTGAAGAATGCCGTTCTGGTTTCGGAATTGTAATCCATGGTGTCAGCCCTCATTACATAATCGGGATTAACAATCTTTACGCTGTCTTTGAAGTTGAAAATCTTTGTTGCTGCATAATACCTCCCTATTTTGCTCGTAAGGGTGTTTTCACCATTTATGATCTTACCACTGTCGGTATATTCAGCGATTTCAGCTTTCACATCATAGGCAACGGCATTTGTATAAAGATGGGTTTCCTTATCCACAAGTTCTGCATTGCCCTTGAGTTGTGCTATCTCAGTGAGACCGTCGTAAAAAAGATAATTACCGTAAATATCAAGAGTATCACCCTGCTCAATATGAATATTACCATATGCAGTTACCTGGTTCCTGTCGGGATAGAAATGTGCACTGTCGCAAGACATTAATATCTGGTTGTGCTCAAGGGAAACAGCTCCCAGTAACCTGTGCCAGTCCTTTCCTGTCTGTTTATCCCGGAGAATGATATCTTCATCAGCATGGCGGAGTATTATTTTTCTTTTTCCGGGTCTTTCCTGCGGGATCTCCTGTGACTGAAGGACTGCAGTGATGGCAAGAATGACTATGACATAGATCAAAGGTCTGACAGGGAAATGATTCTTTATTGATTGGAGAAGTTTTATTTGAGCCATCCGTCTTTAAGAAAGTCGCACGATTTGAATTCGTCACTTACCCTGATATAGGTTTTTTCTATTTTCTTTTTTATCCAGTTATCATAAGTTTTGGCTCGTTTGTCCATTAATGCCGCATTGCTCAGATTCTGGTAATCGTCTTTCAGATTTGCCCGGTGTGCTGGTATTTCATTATCAAGTTTTACTATCCTGAATACTTCATTGTTGTTTTCGTCGATTGTACGGAAAGGTTCGGAAATCTCTCCGACTTTTAGATCTCTCACCTGAACATACATCTGCGGATTTAGTTCTTCAAGTGTAAACCATGTATCACGTTCGGAAGGATTGGTCTTGACATATTTTCCCCCGTTGATCCTGCTATCCTTGTGACTGGATATTCTTCTGGCCACAGTTTCAAATTTAAGACTGTCTTTTCTGATAAGATTAGCAAGACTGTCAAGGGTATTCATAGCCTTTACTGTCTGTTCGGGTTTCACCCTTGGTCTTACCAGAATATGCCTGGTATTGAGCAGATCTCCATTGCGGTCTATCATCTGGATAAGATGAAATCCGTATTTCGTTTCAATGATCTTGGATATGGAATTCTTTGTAAGACTGAATGCTTCATCGGCGTAAGGCTTTTCAAGTTCTCCCCTGAGACTGTAACCCACTTCACCACCTCTTGCCGCTGTTTGCGGATCTTCTGAATACAGTATGGCCAGCGCACTGAAACTTTTACCTGCAAGGATCTGTCCCCTGATATCCAGAAGCTTCTGCCGGGCTTCAGCTTTATTTTCTTCATTTTCCGGAGGATCGAGCTGGATTATGCTAATCTGTACTTTTGCAGGTACTACGGGAAGGGAATCTTTAGGGATGGAATTGTAAAATCTTTTTAATTCGTTTGGAGTGATTTTGATGTTTTCTGCGATAGTTCCCTGGACCTGGCTCACAATTTCCTGATCGATAAGGGCTTTGCGTATATCCCTTCTGATTTCAATCATGCTTTTCCTGAAATATGCTTCAAGTGCTGCTTCACTTCCGGATCTTCTGATAGCATCATTGATCCTGGCATTCACTTCTCCTTCCACCATATCATCCGTTACTTCAATACTGTCAATTCGTGCCTGATCAAGAAAAAGTTTCTGAATGAGCAATTCTCTCAGGACGCTGCACCGCAGATTCTCGATGGAACTTTTGTTTCCGCTGCTCCTCAGATCGAGAATCATATTCTCAATATCCGACAGATATATTACTTCATTTCCCACAATTGCAGCAACTGATTCTACCAGAACCTGGGCCCTGGCAACATTAAAACCTGAAAGCCAGAACACAACAACTATCAGGAATAATCCTGAACCTCTTCTCATCATATACTATCTATTAAATATCGTAAATATATTCCTCTTAAGTGCATCATTATAAATTCCGTTTTCCAGTGACTGGATAAACTCCAGCCTTCTGTTATTCCAAATGATTCTTTTAATATCATCCCTGACATATTCGAGAGGTGCAATTGTTGATCTGAGCTTATAATCCCGTATTGTCAGGAGAAAGATATCGGTCGAATCTGTGCTCATTGTTTCATAAAACGTATTATAGCGAAGGAAATTTTCCTGGTTATTTATTTCGGAAGGGAATTCTGCCATTATCTGGTTAAACGATACCCATTCCTCGTTGAAATCATCAAATTTTTCCGCAAACTGATAGCAGAGTGATTCAAGCTGCTGAAGGCTTCCCTGATTGTTTGAACGGGCAAGGTTCCTTATCCTGGTTAATCCGGGTGTTTCAACAGGAAGTTTAATGAACAGGGCTTTAACAATATTTGAATTAAGGACAAAGCTTTCCTTATTGTTCAGATAATGGGTTTCGAGCTCACTATCGCTTATCGTTGTATCCATCTTTTGGAGCATCATCTCTCTTTGATACTGGTAAATAACCAGGTTCATCCTTGCCTCTCTCACCTGATCGTCAATATCTTTCATTACGGTTGGTGTCAGATTATCCTGGGCTTTCTGATACATCAACTCCCTTTTTGCCCATCTGTTAATGTAATTTTTGATAAGAGCAGCACTGTCGGTACCAGGTGTACCACGCGGGACCACACCTGTAACCTGATCCATGTAGAGCGTTGAGTTCCCTGCTTTCGCAAGCGGAATCCTTTTTGAATTGCTGTTGTTACATGAAGCAGCAACAAGGATAATTATGAATAATGTCACTATCCTATTCATCGTTTATACTCTTTTTGACCTCTTTAAATACCAGATTGTCAATAATTACAGGAAATCTTTCCTTCAGTTGTACTATCCATTCATTTTCGAGAAGCTCCTGATAATCCGCCATAACTTCTCCTCTTACTTCCTCAAATGGGAGAGGAGCAGGCTCAATTATCCTGTTGATCACGATGAGAGAAGGACGATTACCTTTCTCCGATCTGATAACTCCCACTTTCCAATCCTCCTTATCTAAATCAGGATCATCTCCCCTGTACCAGATTCCTTCTTTTATCGTAAGTAATGAGTCACCGCTATTAAATCTGTCCTTCATCAGCTTGTCAGTACCGGGTTTCCTGGAGAATTTCCTGTATGCCGACCATAAACTGCCCGCTCCGTTCTCAGAATCCAGCGTGTAGATCCTTGCTTCAATGCCTTTTTTACCCGGGTAGTTTTGTTTATGTTCCTCATAAAACCTCAGTAAACCTGTGCTGTCTTCCTGTACCCTGTTCCATATCTTCCTTTCAGATATGCCAAACAGGAGTATCCCGTCGTGAAATTCGCTGATAAGGTAATTAAAATCCGGGTATTTCTTTTCAAGGATTGAATCTTCATATTTTAAGAGCTTATCGGCAACAAGATTCTCAATAAATTCGTTCATAAACAATTCCGGATCCAGGGTTTTAATCCAGTCACCTCCGGATTCGATTAATGAAGCAAACTCACCTGTACTAAACTGTTGATCGGCAAATGAAAAAAGCTTTCCTGCAGGCAATTCCCGTGGTTTGTATTTTGCAAGTCCCTGTATTATAAGTGTATCAGTATTTTTTGTGAACCATTCCAGGGCAGTATTGTTCATTTCAAACTTATATTCTTTTTTCAGCTTATTGATGAAAGTATTGCGGCTTAAGGCACTGATCTGATCGGGATTTATCCTGCTTTCGAAGAAGGATCTCATTTCTTCAAATGTACCATGCGGCTTTTTGTCGATGAGCTTTATAATATGCCATCCGTAAGGAGACCTTACAGGTTCTGTATAATTACCTGTGTCTTTAATTGCCAGGGCAGCTTCAGCGAAATCACTTATGATCTCCCCTGTACCGAACCAGTTCAGTTTACCTCCTCTTGAAGCTGATTCCTTATCGTCGGAAAACTGCTTTGCCAGTTCACTGAATGAAGCACCCTCCTGAAGCTTTTTATAGAGGTCAATAATTGCTTCCCCGGCTGTTTTTACTTCATTTTCGGGAGCTCCGGGCGGCGCCATTTTCATTATATGGGCAACAAGGACTTTTCCCCGGGCTGGTTTCCTGTCCGTTACCTTTATAATATGATATCCGTATGGTGTGCGGACAGGCATTGAAACGGCTCCCTGTTCCAGTTCATAGGCAGCATTTTCGAAAGGACTTATCATCTGGAATACTGTGAAATATCCAAGATTGCCCCCGTTTATTCTGGCTGAAGGGTCATCCGATACCTCACGTGCCACATGTTCGAATGTTTCTCCGTTTAGTATGCGTTCCCTGATCCCTTTTGCCTTCTGCCATGCAAGAAGCGTATCCTCCGGCCTGGAACCCTGGGGGCAGTTTATAAGGATATGCCATCCATTGATCTCGGAGAGAGACCTTTCATAAGTTTTCCTCAGAAGATTTTCTTTGGTATCCGTATCAGTGAGATAATTCTGTGCAAGCTGATCCCTGTAACCCTTAAGTTCCCACAGGAAGGCTTTTGTGGTATCTGTTCCCTCACTTACCGCATCGGCAACCTTCAGCTTGAAATTTATATATTGTTGTAAATATTCATCCGGATTGGCTTTAACACCAGGTTCAGCACTCTTTTTGAGCATCCTTATAAATTCACCGGCCGGGATATCCTTTCCTGCAACGGTCATAAGGATCTTGTCATTCAGAGCCTGACCATATCCGGCTGCCGGTATAATAAATGACAGAGCCGTGAAAAGCAACATAAATCTGATTTTCATCAGTAATTAATTAATTGGTTTATTCAGAAACCTTTCTACTGTAATTTGGTGATTCTCTGGTAATTGAAACATCATGAGGATGGCTTTCGATTATTCCCGAGTTTGTTATTCTGACGAATCTGGCGTCCTTTTTTAGTTTTTCAATATTTTTAGCACCTACATATCCCATTCCAGCCCTTAATCCGCCCATCATCTGGTAAATAACTTCGGAAAGCAATCCTTTATAAGGAACTCTGGCAGCAATGCCTTCGGGTACCAGTTTCTGTATATCATCTTCCATATCCTGGAAATACCTGTCTTTTGAGCCCTGCTGCATTGCTTCCAGTGAACCCATTCCCCTGTATGCCTTAAATTTACGTCCGTTATATATGATTGTTTCCCCCGGTGATTCCTCGACACCCGCGAAAAGTGATCCGGCCATAATGGAATCAGCTCCGGCAGCCAGTGCTTTAATAATATCTCCGGAGTACCTGATACCGCCATCTGCTATAACCGGGATCCCTGAACCTTTTATCCCGATAGCAACATTATAAATTGCTGAAAGCTGTGGTACTCCAACACCGGCAATTATTCTGGTAGTACAGATTGAACCCGGCCCGATTCCTACTTTTACAGCATCAGCGCCTGCATCAGCAAGTTTCTTTGCAGCTTCCCCTGTTCCGATATTACCGACAACCACATCGATGGTAGGGTAGTTTTTCTTTATTTCACGCAGTATTCTGAGTACATTTTTCGAATGTGCATGTGCTGTATCTATAACGATGGCATCCACATTTGCATTAATAAGCGCTTCAACTCTTTCAGGTGTATCTGCAGCAATACCTACTGCACCTGCGACCCTTAACCTTCCTTTTTCATCCTTACAGGAATTTGGTCTGTCTTTGATCTTGGTGATATCCTTATAAGTTATCAGTCCCTTCAGCCTGCCCTTATCATCCACCATGGGAAGCTTTTCTATTTTATGTTTCTGGAGTATCCTTGCTGCAGCTTCGAGATTGGTCTGATGATCGGTAGTTATAAGATTAGTTGTCATAACCTCTGTGATCTTACGTTTCCGGTTGTTCTCAAAACGCAGATCCCGGCTTGTAACGATTCCTTTCAGTATACCGTCTTTGTCTATTACGGGTATACCTCCGATCTTGTATTCGTTCATAAGATTTACGGCATCGGCAACAGTTGCATCAAGACCGATCGTGATAGGATCGAAGATCATAACATTTTCAGCCCTTTTTACTTTTTTTACCTGTGCAGACTGTTTTTCGATACTCATATTCTTATGTATGACCCCAATACCACCTTCGCGGGCTATGGCAATCGCCAGATCATCTTCCGTAACTGTATCCATCGCGGCAGAGATGACCGGAGTGTTGATCTTAATATTCCTGGTGAACATGGAACTCAGATCGACCTCCCTTGGAAGTACTTCTGAGTAAGAAGGGATGAGCAAAACGTCATCAAATGTAAGACCTTCAAATAAGATTTTATCATTTAAAAAGGACATCGGACAGGTTGTTAAGTTTTGCCGCGCAAATTACTAAAAATTCATCACTCATAAAACATCCATTATTCTGACACATTGTAAAAAATCGGGTAACAGTTCGTATTTTTGTAATAACAGACTATGAACATAGAACCATACAGGCAGATTCTGACCAGATACTGGGGCTTCACCTCTTTTAAACCTTTACAGGAAGAAATAATAAAATCGGTTGCTGAGGGCAGGGATACGCTTGCACTCATGCCTACTGGTGGGGGTAAGTCAATCACCTTCCAGGTCCCGGCTCTCCTGCAGGAAGGGATCTGTATGGTCATCACTCCTCTGATAGCCCTGATGAAAGACCAGGTAAATCGTCTTAATAGCCTGGAAATAAAATCAATGGCAATACACTCGGGAATGTCGGGAGAGGAAATCGATATTGCTCTTGATAACTGCATTTACAGCGATTACAAATTTCTTTATATTTCACCTGAAAGAATATCTACCAGGTTATTTCAGGCAAGGGTCTCAAGGCTGAATATCAACCTTGTGACTGTTGATGAGGCACACTGCATTTCTCAGTGGGGGTATGATTTCAGACCATCTTATCTGAAGATAGCTACCTTGCGCGATTTTATTTCCGATAAGGTGCCTTTCCTTGCCCTTACTGCTTCTGCAACACCTTCTGTTACGGAAGATATTATGAATAAGCTTCTTTTCCGCGAAAAGAATGTCCTGAGAACCAGCTTTGAAAGAAAAAACATATCCTACACGGTACGAACGGTGGAAGATAAGGGAACATGGCTTAGCAGTACTATTCAGAAGATCAGGGGAAGCGGTATCGTTTATGTACGAAGCCGTAAAAAATGCAGGGAAATAGCCGAACTCCTGGTTGCAAACGGGATCAGCGCTGATTTTTACCATGCCGGACTTCCCCATGACATGCGAGACAGAAAACAGGCTGCATGGACTATGGGATCTACACGCGTGATAGTGGCTACAAATGCTTTCGGGATGGGTATTGACAAAGCTGAGGTCAGATTTGTAATACATTGGGAAATGCCTGATTCCATAGAAGAGTATTTCCAGGAAAGCGGCAGAGCAGGTAGAGATGGAAAACAGGCATTTGCGATACTTCTTTATTCATCTGCCGATAAAAAACATCTCGAAGACTCGGTGAGAAAGAAGTTTCCTCCTGTGGAAAAGATCAAAGATGTATATGAAGCCCTTTGTAATTATCTGAGAGTCCCTGAAGGTTCAGGAAAGGATATTGTGTTTGATTTCAGTATCCGGGATTTTGTTTCAAAGTACCGGCTTCCTGTCATTGAAACTTTTAACAGCCTGAGCTTTCTTCAGCGAGAAGGTTATGTTGAATTCACTGAAGAAATAAACAATCCTTCAAGAGTTCATTTCATTGTCGGAAGAGATGACCTGTACAAATTTCAGGTTGCAAATGAAGCTTTTGACGGTTTTATAAAGCTCCTGTTAAGATCATATACCGGTATGAGATCGGAAGAGCACACGTCTGAACTCCAGTCACGAGATTCCATCT
>CAYQZL010000144.1:0-10822 GCA_964421975.1 uncultured Rikenellaceae bacterium | reverse complement strand
ATAATGAGCGGTGACTGGAGTTCAGACGTGTGCTCTTCCGATCTCGTAATACCACAAATCCATTAAGGTTTCTGCCGCTTTCCGATTTCAGAATATAGAAGTATGTATCTTCCGGAAGGAGATTTCCTTTATGATCAACACCATTCCAGTCATTTTTATAATCACTGTCATGATAAACCCTTGCACCTCTTCTGTCAAAAATCACCAGTTCTGCTCTTCCCAGTGTTTCAAGTCCCATAATTAAAAAATAATCATTTTTGCCGTCCATATTTGGTGTCAGAAGCGATGGCACCATGAAATCCCTTACTGTTATGATAAGTGAGTCGGCTGCTTCGGGGCAAACGCCGTTTTTCACTTTCCACAGCAGGATATTCTGCCCCATCGACAATTCACTGACAGTCGATTTAGGATCATAAATATCATTTACAATACCTCCTCCTTTCAGGACAGTCCAGATCCCGTTACCATATTCCGGAGTCAGTGCATCGAGATTTGTCTCAAAAACAAAACCAAGAGTCAGGTCAGGTCCGGAATCAGCAAGCGGCATTTCATCAGCAAGAACAATAACAGGTTTAATTGTAAAGAATCCTCCTGTTGAAGTACCTTTAATATAATAGGTCCCTTCCGGAGCCTGATCGGGAGTGGCAAAAGGTATTGTGGCTTCATCATCATACCAGTAGGTAAAAGTAAGCCCGGGATCCGAACCGGCAGTTATTTCGGGAAGTGTCAGATCAGCTGTCCCGGTTGAACATATTGTCGGCGGGTTATTGATTACCAGAGCAGGGGGTTTAGGTTGCGGATTTATTATCACAGCGGATGAAGGCAGAGATATGCAGCCCAGGGAATTGGTGACCGTAAATGTATAGGTACCCGGAGGCAGAGAACTGACTGTCGTTGTCGTTCCGGTGCCGGTAATAACTACATTCCCGGGGCTTCTTGTCAGACGCCATGTACCAGCTGATGGTAATCCGCTGATAACCACACTTCCTGTCGGAACTGTAAGTGTCGGATGAGTTATCGCTCCGGGTACCGGTGCTGAAGGCACCTGGGGTGCTGCCGGGATTACGACGTTAGCCGAAAGGCCGGATGTGCAGCCTGATGAGTTGGTTACTGTGAAATTATGTGTGCCGGAAGGAATACCTGTCAGTGTAACACTCGTACCTGTACCTGTTGTAATGAAGGTCCCAGGATATCTTGTAATTGTCCAGCCCCCTACGGCAGGCAGGCCGGTAAGCACAACACTTCCTGACGGAACAGTGCATGTCGGAGCAGTGATCGCTCCCGGAACAGGAGGGGTTGGTATTGGTGGCTGTGGCTGAATAACTACAGCAACCGATGCAAGCGATGTACATCCTTCTGAATTTGTAACGGCAAATGTATATGTATTAGCAACAAGATCAGAAATGGTTGTGAATGGTCCGGTCCCGGTCTTTGTTATTGCTCCGGGACTACCTCTTACCGTCCATACCCCTGAAGGAGGCAGACCGTTCAGAACAACACTTCCGGTTGAAACAGCACAGCTGGGCTGAGTAATTATACCTGGAACAGGAGCTGAAGGTACCTCCGGTGGTTGTGAAATAATAACATTAACCGATGATGGTGATGTACATCCTTCTGAATTCCTGACCACAAATGAATATGTTCCGGGATTCATCCCTGCTATTGTTGTGCTTGTTCCCGAGCCGGTAATGATAACATTATCCGGACTTCTGGTCAGTTCCCATGTTCCGGGTGAGGGCAGACCGTTAAGAATAACACTTCCTGTGGGCAGGGAACAGGATGGATGGGTTATGGTTCCCGGAACAGGAGCTGAAGGTATGGTGCTCACTTTCAGGATATAGGTGGCCGAAGCGGCTTCACATGGAGCTCCGTCAGGATTATTGGTTGTAACAGTTATAAGGACTGTCCTGCCAATATCACTTTCTGCCGGGAAATAAACAAAATCGAATGGAGAAGTCCCTGTTGAAACAGGAATAACGTTCCCTCCTCCGTTCTCAGTGATGATCACAGATGTGGCTCCGCCTTCGAACCTGTTATTGTTTACCGTTACAACGTCAGTACCACATGTGGTCCCTGAATAACTGCTGAGAATTAATACCGGAGGATTTGCACAGCCACAATCAACAAGGAAAGGATCTCCGGTAACAGTACATCCGAATGAGTTCCTCACGGTAACCGTATGATTCCCGTTAGCTACACCTGCAAATGTTGGTGATCTCTGAAACTCACCATCATCAAGACGATATTCATATACATCACTCAGAGGATTTGTAATATTTACAACCGCTTTTCCTGCACCGAGGGTACAATCAACAGAAATAACAGGTTCTTGCGGAAGAGGACTTTCGGTAATTATTGCACTCCCTTTCATTGCAGTCTCTCCTGCTTTATTCATCCCTGTAACAGTATATTCTCCGGCGTTCTGAATACCAAAGGATATCTCTCTTCCGGTACCGTCAATTGCAGGCTCCTGTGGAATCTCGTTACGAAATAGTGTATATTTTACACCTTCCTCAGATCCGGCAAGTCCGACCGGAAGACCCTCTCCTCCCTCACAATAAGAACCGCTGCCGGTAACTTCAAATGGTTGAGGGGGATTCATCGGATTAAGAACAGGATTTTCGTATACTAATGCATTAACACCCGGAGTTACTGTAAGATATGACCGTACCCTGTTTATATATGCAGCTACTCTTGTTGGATAAAGAGGCGCAGGTACCGTGCTGGCCGTAAATATAATATCAGGTGTAGTATTGATAACAAAATCAATATTGGCGGTAATAATGAAATGTGTCATCAATGTCCCCGGATAAACTTTGGATATGATCAGTCCTGTACCATAAATATTGGCATTTACTCCTTCAAGCTTGATAAGCGTTTTGTCAGGATAACCATCCATCTTGTTTTCAACTTTTGGTTTGGCGGTAAATGCAGGTTTGAAGTCGGGATTACGGTTATCAATGGTAACAGTTATGTTACCCCCTGCATAAATCCCGGAATTCAAAAGGAATCCCAGCTGGCTTGTAGCATAAAAGAAATCCTGGGAAGGATCGATGTCAAGTATATAAACATCAAATTCAAGCTTATTGGAAGCTGTCTGTACGATATTCTGAACCGTGATATTGAAATCCCTCTCCCCCGCCCTGAGAAACGCGGGCGGAATTATCAGGATAATTACTGCAAATAACCTGAGTAAAATTCCTTTTTTGCGGTTAATATAATATTTCAGTCTCTTCATTAAGCAAAAAATGATCAGCGTAAGCACATAAAAGTACATACGTTCCTGTCCTGATTTATTAAGCATTACTGCTCAAAATAATTCTCCTCCGACTGGGTTCCAGTCTATAGCACTATAAAAGCATATGCGGGATAAAAAATTCCCGTATATATCAAATCAAACAAACTATAAAGTTACACATTCCTGAAAAAATCAACTTGCTATTAATCAGATTTTTGTCAATTAAAACAGTCTGGTCGTCAAATTTTCAGGTCTGTTTATAAACTTCCCGACAGGCATAAAATCCCTGTCTAAAACATTTCCGCAACTGGTATTCCCAATTATTTTAATCAGATATCTTTGTCTTCTAAACTTTAAATCAGCCGGCTGTGAAAAAAATAATATCCTCAATATTTTCATTCTTACTGGTGCAGGCCATTTTGAATGGTCAGGATATAAGAGAGATTAAAAGATATAATGTCCCTGAAGCCAGACAGGCTGTGGCAGTAGACGCTAAAAGCTTTTATGTAATCAACAACAGCACCATCACTAAACACGACAAAAGTACAGGGATACAGACTGCAAAATGGGATGGAACTGAAGAAGGGATTACACATCTTAACAGCGGAGTGGTCATAAAAGGACGCTTGTATTGTGCTTCCTCAAATTATCCCGATTCTCCGATGGCCGGATCAATAGAGATTTTTGACGCAGTGACACTGAAACATATAGCGAATCACAGTTTTGGCATCTATACCGGTTCAGTCACATGGATCGATAAATACGATGGCTGCTGGTATGTCGGCTTCGCACATTATACCGGTTCAGGCTCGAGTGAAGGAAAAGATACAAGGTGGACATCGGTGGTAAAATTCGGCAAAAAATGGCAAAGGATTGAATCATGGATGTTCCCTGACAATATAATTGAACTGTTCACACCCAAAAGTAACTCGGGTGCAGCCTGGGGAAACGACGGAAGATTATACTGTACCGGACACGACCGCGGGGAAATATACGTAATGGAATTACCAGCGTCCGGCCATACGTTAAAGCATGTAAAAACCATTCCCACACCTACATACGGACAGGGAATTGCTTTTGACCATTCTATTAAGAATAAAAAGGTCATTTACGGCATCAGCAGAATTGACGATCTGGTTATCTCATTTGAAATTGATTAGTCATCCTGCTGCGAAAATTCTTATCCCCTCATAAAAGAAATATCCCGCAAAACTTAAAAGGACCATTCCAAGGATTATCATTGTAATCCTGAATATATTCCCCCGGATAAAAGCCTTCGATCTTTCAGTGAGGATCGCTACGATTATTTTGGAGCCCGTCAGCATTAAATAGAAAAGAACAAAGTACAGAACTACTGTAAAAAGGCTGCTTTCATAAGCCTTTAAAGCATAAGGAATGCCTGCTGTAAACCAGAAAATATATGGATTGGGATTAAGAAAATTGGCAATGATCCCTTTCTTAAGTGATTCAGGTTTCTTTTCCTGTAAATTCAGACCGGGTTCCCGCGATTTAAGTGTCTCATAGCCCAGACAGGTAAAATAGATACCCCCCAGCAATGAAATTGCGGCCATTATCTGATTGTGTTGAGATACTTCGGATAATATGACCGAGCTAATCAGAATTATGGGCAGATCGGTTATCAGAGGTGATAATGCAATTTTAAGCCCTTCTTTCCAATTATGTCTCAGGGTTTCAGTAATCACAAGACTCAGAAGCGGGCCGGGAGATATACCGGCTGTCAGACCAAAAAAGGCACCCATTGCCAGATATTGTAATGAGACAGCGGTAAACATTAAGATGAAAATTTCCCAAATATATGGTTTTTCCCCTCCTCACGGATCATAATTATTGAGAAGCACATTGCTCACACCGGGAGAAAAGTGAAAAACAAAGTCTTGATTTGTCCGTTAATAAATAATATTAGAATTAAATAAAATAAAGAAGCCAGCCCTGTAACTCTATGTAACTACTCCTAACCTGATTTGGTCTATGTACTTTATTGGATCGGGCTGGCTGGTCAGAATTCCTGGTTAATAGTTTACTAATCCTTTATAAAGATAAACTATAAAAAGACCCAAGTCAAATTTATTTTAATCAATAAATACTTTTTTTGCATTTTTTTTCAATTCGGTATTTTTTTTGTCCGGGACAAAAATACAAATTGTAAATTATTGATTTAGAATGATTTTTGTGGTTAATTCCAATGCCTCTTTAACTTAAAACGGCCTTTCATGAAAACAGTTTTTATTCTGCTGGTTTCCGTTTTCCTGTTCCCTGTGTTGCTGCCGGGTCAGTCCGGGAAAGAGAATCGCGGCTATAAAAAGAGAAACAAATCCGCAAATAATAAAGAAGAGTTCCGCAATCCCCTTCCTCCTGCAAATGACTCTGATATAATTGAACCACAAAGTTTGCCGGATACTTTATTCCTGAGAAAACCCTACAGGGATAAGAATGATTTCATCTTCAGATATCCTGGCAACAGGTTTTTTGGCGATCCCGGCGTACCCCGTGCACCTGAGACATATCCCGGAGCACCAAAGTTTTACCGTAAAAGTCCTCAAATGCCATCCCCTTATGAAAAATCATTCATAATTCCGTATGTCGCTTCAAGGGATCAGAGATATTTTCTGATAATAAAGGATCCCATAACAGACAGGATAATTAACTAAAAATCTTTCAAATAACGCGGAAGGGTCGCTTCGGAATTTACAAAATACATTGCACGCAGAGCGGATTGTGACTTTTGATTTTTTTTTCAACCAAAACTTACACCAACTCCTGACTAAAATTTTAGATTGTTCGAAAAGAGTTACATGCTGTTAATAAATGTACTGAAACAGGCTTCTTTTTTAGTTCCCTTTCAGCTTATTTTATATTGTATTCAGCATAATGTGAAAGTCTAATACAATCTAAATTTCCGCAAATGAACCATCATGGAAAAGCATTATTGGTTTTCTGCATGGCAGTATCAATGATATCTGTTCATGCACAGAATGTAATTCCGGCGACCGGGGCAGATGCCACCGGATCAGGCGGTACTGTAAGTTATACTATCGGTCAGGTCACCTTTTCCAGCCTGAGCGGTACATCGGGTACTGTCATGCATGGAGTTCAGCAACCTTATGAAATATCTGTTGTATCAGCTGTCGATGATGCCGGGGATATTCAGTTAAGCTTTACAGTTTATCCCAATCCCGTTTCAGGTATGCTCACACTGAGTATTAAAGATCACGAAATTAAGAGCCTGTCTTATAGAATGTTCGGCATTAGTGGCAATCTGGTTGATACAAAAGAGATTTTTGCCCCTGAAACCATCATAAACATGCAGAATCTGGCTTCGGGAACCTATTTTCTGAAAATCATTTCAGGGAAAAGGGAATTAAAGACATTCAAAATCATTAAAACTAAATGATTATGAAGAAACTGTTTACGCTTTTATCAGCTGCTGTTCTGAGTCTCGCTTTATTCTCTCAGGCGCCTGAAAAAATGAGTTTTCAGGCTGTTATAAGAAATACAAGCGGTGAACTTGTAAAAAACACTGTCATAGGAATGAAAATCAGTATCCTGAATAGTTCTCCGACCGGGACAGCCGTATTTGTCGAGACTCATACTCCAACCACCAATATAAACGGACTTGTATCACTTGTAATAGGAGAAGGAAACCCTGTTACAGGAACGATGGATGGAATAGACTGGTCTGAAGGAATGTATTTCCTGAAGACCGAAACTGACCCGTCAGGAGGTACAAATTATACCATAACGGGAACCAGCCAACTACTCAGTGTTCCATATTCCTTTTATTCAAAATTTGCCGAAAATGCTGCAGATAAAGCATATGTCAATGAGTTAAAACGAAGGTTGGAGGAAATGGAAGATGTTATGGCTTCCCAGCTTGATCCGCCTTCAGACGGTCTGGTAGCCTACTACCCCTTTAACGGTAATGCCGAAGATCAAAGCTATAATGGTAACCATGGAACAATTGTCGATGCAATTCCCGCTGCAGACCGGCTTGGAGAAACTGATTGTGCTTACCGTTTTGACGGTAATTCAGGGACCGAGAGGTATATTTATTCAAATATAGGAAAACACTCAACACTTTCTGTGTCTGTATGGTTTAAGTCAGGGACTCCCACTACCATGTATCCCAATATTTTCACATATGGCAGTCTGAACAGGCTTGATTTCACATTGTTGGGAAATCACCCCACTTATATTACTGAAAATAAGATGGGACAGGTGCAGGCGGGTGCAGTCACAGGACCTTCATTTGTATCATCAGTGAGTTCTGATCAAAAATATATTGACGAAACATGGCATCATGCAGTTGTGATGTTTGTACCAAATGACAAAATATATTTATATATAGATAATAAGCTGGCCGGAGAAGCCCCCTATACTTCAAATAATCCATCTGATGATCTGTTTTATGCAGGCAGACAGATACAGGATGATGCCGGTTCAGTAATGCATGAAACCCATTTCAATGGTTCGATAGATGATATCAGGATATATGACCGGAAGCTTACAGAGGCTGAGATAAATATTCTGTACAATGAAGACGGATATCCCAAAACACTGGTCACCGATCTGGATGGCAACAAATATAATACAGTCCAGATTGGCAACCAGGTCTGGATGGCTGAAAACCTTAAAACAACAAGGTATAGCAACGGTGATGTCATTCCAAATGTAACTGATAACACTTCCTGGGCAGGATTAACCACCGGAGCATACTGCTTTTACAATAATGATCCGTCCTTTAAGAATTCCTATGGAGCATTATATAATTTATATGCAGTTACTGACAGCCGGAAACTCTGTCCACAGGGATGGCATGTCCCATCGGATGCAGAATGGACAACATTAGTTAACTATCTTACTAATGAAGGTTATGGTTTTGATGGCAGTGGCAACGATATTGCTAAATCAATGGCAGCAACATCAGGATGGGCGGCCGATGCCACTCCCGGGAATGTCGGGAATGATCAGCCATCAAACAATAGTTTAGGTTTTAATGCTCTTCCTTCAGGTCACAGGCCATTTAATGGTTCTGCTTTTGGCGGTGCCGGCATATATTTAGACTGGTGGAGCTCAACACCAACATATTATCGGAGTATGCATTCAGCCAGCAGTACGGTAAATCGAGATTCATATCCCGCAAATGGCGGTTTTGCGGTACGTTGCCTGAAAGATTAGATATTTCAAAAAACATTAAACATGTCTAAGTCAATTAAATCAAAATACCACTCATAAATGAAAAAAATAGCTTCACTTTTGATCATACTCATATTTGCTCCCGGAGCAGCTTCTCAGGCGCCGGAGAAAATGAGTTTTCAGGCTGTTATAAGAAACACAAGCGGTGAACTTGTAAAAAATCATCTGGTACAGATGAAGATCAGTATTCTTAAGGGCTCCCCGGCCGGGACTGCTGTTTATGTTGAAACAGATTCTGCTTATACAAACGTAAACGGATTAGCCACCATTGAAATTGGAGGTGGGATTCCGATAACGGGATTATTTTCAGAGATCGACTGGTTAACGGGGCCATATTTCATCAAGACAGAAGTCGATCCCGACGGTTGGACTAATTATTCAATTACCGGGATAAGCCAGTTACTGAGTGTGCCGTATGCGCTATATTCAAATACAGCAGGTATGGCAGTTAATGCTGCAACTAAGAGTAGTGTTGAGTCTTTACGAATAGAATATGAAAGACTCAGGGATAAATTATATGAGGAATTCCCGACACTGAAAGAGAAGGAAATAGTTTCAGAACAAATACTGACCTCAGGAAAGACCGGTTACGGCAACAGTATATCTGTCTCCGGAAACCTTGCCGTTGTGGGTGCCGGATGGGAGAATACTGCACAGGCAAATAAAGCCGGAGCCGTTTATATATATGAATATATCGACAATCAATGGATAGAAAAACAACGTCTTACAAATCCCAGCGGTTCTTATGACAGAATCTTTGGCCATTCAGTGGTTACTAACGGACAATATATTATTGTTACTGAACCCTGGAATGAAAGTGTTTATATTTATTCGAAAGTAAATTCAGTCTGGACTTTAGAAAAAAAGATAACTGTAACAGATATAAGTTCCGAGATTTTTGGGATTTCAGTCGATCTTTTTAATAATACAATTGTCATCGGAAGCGGGGCCGTTTTTGCTACATATTGCAGTGCTGTCGGTTCAGTCTATGTCTATGAAAATAACGGGACCGACTGGATAAATACAGCCAGATTAATTCCTTCAGGTGGTTTATCTCACGATTGCTTCGGAGCATCCGTTAGTATTGATGGTGACACGATTGCAGTTGGAGCCCGCCGGTATGATTGTTACGCGGGGACACAGGGATATGTTTGTATTTTTGAAAAAAATGGCACTGTCTGGTCAGAAAAACAAAAAATCTATGCACCGGACGGAACTGATGGAAATGGATTCGGATATTTAGTAGATATGGAAAACGGTAAGTTAATGATATGTTCTCCAGGCACCAGAAGTAATTATTACTTTGAGAAAGGCGACACCTGGGAATTCAAACAGAAATTCATATCTCCGAATGAATCAGGACAGGATTCTTTTGGCCATTCGGTAAGTCTTAACGGAAATTATGCTCTCATGGGCGCCTTTGACCACGATGAAGCATATACAAATCAGGGAGCTGTGTATTTATTTGAACTGGAAGAAACAGGGTGGACTGTCAAATTAAAAATAATACCATCCATAATAAGGGAAAATGGTATCTTCGGATCAACACTTTACTTAACTGATGATTTTGTTTTCGCTTCAGGAGGCGCTTCGGATACAGCGTTAACAAATGTTTATATATTTAAACTTCAATGACAGATCTGTTTTATCGGGAAGTACCAGGGCCAGCATACCGATTCTTTTTTGTATTAAGGATTGTTATGAATAACGCAGCTCTGCCATGAAACCCTGATTACGGATTTCCTGATCAATAATCGTTCATCCGATGACACTCCGGTGAGCCGGGATAAGAGAACCCGGGCTCCATAAGCTTTAAGGATATGAGAGAATTTTCGTTATTTTATTTTGAGATAATTTCTTTGTTAATACCGGCAGAAAAACACGTGATCAGGCAAAATGCCTGGTATTATTGTAGCATTTTGAGTTCCTCTTCCTTTGCATCCTTTATACTTACGTTCAGTTCAAACCCTATCAGTATAGCTATAGAGTTAAGATAAAGCCAGAGCATTATTACCATCAGGGTCCCAAGTGTACCATAAAACCTGTTATAGAATCCGAAATTGTTTACATATGCTGAAAAGCCAAGTGATGTGATAATGAATAATATCGTTGCCATTATGGAGCCCGGAGAAATAAATCTGAAATCGGTCTTTTTCGCTGGTGCAAAATAGTATAAACAGGAAATCGCAAGAAAAAGAAGCAATACCACCATAATCCATTTTGTGAATATCAGAAGCGACACAACGATACTCCTTTCAATAACTTTAATTTCAACAAGTGTATTAACTATCTGTTTGCTGAAAATAACAATGAAACCTGCCAGCGAGAACATGAACATCACGAGTACAAGCAGGACTATGGATATCTTGC
>CAYQZL010000143.1:0-10861 GCA_964421975.1 uncultured Rikenellaceae bacterium | reverse complement strand
AATTCTGTAAAACCTCAGTACGGGAATGGCTGCCGGTTGAGATTGTGTTACCAGGACCGGCCATATGTTCTTCATGAAATATAACAGTGTTTACCGGAATTATAAATTATTTCGTAAAATTGCATCAAAAATTCAATAATAACTAATCCGGGAATGAATGACCTTTTTGTATATAATTATTGCGCTGGTACTGATATTTGATTTCATAAACGGTTTTCATGATTCAGCCAATTCTATAGCGACCATCGTTTCTACAAAAGTTCTTTCACCATTCAATGCCGTTCTTCTGGCAGCAATTTTCAACTTTATTGCTTTTACAGTTTTTCCTCTGAAGGTTGCCACTACTATGGGCAAAGGAGTTATTGATCCGGCAGTAGTGACGCTGACAGTAATCGCTGCAGCTCTTATTGCTGCAATAACCTGGAATCTGCTTACCTGGTGGTGGGGATTGCCTTCAAGTTCATCCCATACACTGGTGGGAGGCCTGGTGGGAGCTGCCATTGTCAGTTCGGGACCAGGATCGATAATTACCGGAGGTGTGCTCAAGATAGCTGCATTTATTGTTATTGCCCCCTTGCTGGGTATGGTTATGTCATATATCATTTCCATACTGGTAATAAACCTTGTTAAAAAACACTCTCCCTCAGGTATCGACAAGCATTTCCGCAGGCTTCAACTTTTATCGGCTGCAGCATTCAGTCTCGGTCATGGAGGTAATGATGCCCAGAAATCAATGGGTATCATCTGGATAGCTTTGATAACCATGGGTGTGGCATCTGTTGATGATAAGCGGCCGGAACTCTGGGTTGTTCTCTCGTGCCAGGCTGCAATTGCCCTTGGTACACTTTTCGGAGGCTGGAGGATTGTTAAAACAATGGGACAGAGGATTACCAAGCTGAGACCATTTGAAGGATTCTGCGCTGAAGCAGCAGGTGCGCTTACATTATTCGGCGCCACACATTTTGGTATTCCGGTAAGTACAACTCATACAATCACCGGATCGATTATGGGTGTCGGAGCAATAAAAGGATTTTCAGCTGTCAAATGGGGTGTAACCACCAAAATATTCTGGGCATGGATACTTACAATCCCGGTATCGGCAGTTATCGGAGCTATTGTTTTTTATGTTATCAATGCAATCTACTGAAAGTTAAGTAGTCGATAGTGAACAATTAATGTGGTCAGTATTTCGGAAGTGAAAACAGGAATTCCGTACCACCTTCAGTTCTGTTCCTTACCAGTATCTCTCCCTTATGAAGCAATATTGCATTTTTTACAATGGAAAGACCAAGCCCGGTCCCCCCGTATTTTCTTGATCGTCCCGAATCGATCCGGTAAAAACGTTCAAATACTCTGCCCAGATGTTCTTTCGGGATTCCCACACCATTATCGGAAAAAGAAAAATGATAAAATCTCCTGTCCTTATTATAAATCTTTATAATGACGGTTGTATTGTCTCCGGCATAGTTGACAGCATTCTCAAGGAGATTCTGAAAAATTGACAGGATCAACGATTTATTTCCCCTGACAATTACATCATCGTTAATATCAATTTCAACCTTTATCCCATGTGAATCTATAGCCGATTTGAAATTATCCCTGACTTCTTTCATGATCTTCTTTATTTTGACCTTTCCGGGAGGGAAGTAATCACCGGCTTCCTCTATTTTGTTCAGTACAGATATATCGTTGATCAATCCCGTCAGCCTGTCTGTCTGAGCCAGAGCTTTACCAAGAAAGTATCTGCGTTTCTTGGTATCAAGGCTTGAATCGTTTATAAGAGTTTCGATATATCCTTTTACCGAGGAAACTGGTGTTTTAAGTTCATGCGCAATATTGGATGTCATTTGCTGTTTTATCAGCTTGTTCTTTCCGGTTTTTGTAACATCACTTATTATGACTTCAAAACTTCGGTCAGCAAAAATCACACTTTGTATACGGAAAAATCTTCCATCTTTAACGATCTGGTACTCCATCTTCGGAAGATTTGTCGGATTGATATCTGAAGCGGAATGTTTTTCAATAAAATCAGAAACTATTAAGAATTCAGGTATTGAGAAGAAGTCGGATGAGAATATCTTAAGGTCTCCGGAAGCCATATTGATGAAATGAATAAAATGGTCGTTGCTGAAAATTATGTTTTTACCGGAAGAGAAGAATGCAACCCCTTCATTCAGTGCATTCAGATGGCTGAAAAGCTTCTCCTTTTCATTGGCCAGATCGTTCTTTGCTGCCAGCAGATTGTTATAGATATCTAGTATCTCTGATCCGATTATGCCAAGTTCATTTTTTGGGAATTCCGAATTGAATGGCATCCCGTTTTTAAGACTTATTGTGAAATCCTTTAATCGGGTAACAGATTCTCCAAACCTGTTGGTTACAAGGAGAAGGATAATACCAATAACAAGAAAACAAAGAAGAAAGATCATCAGGAACTTCAGGTTGGCTTTCATGAAGTTGGAAAGGTAAATGTCGTAGACAAGCGCCGATCTGATGTAATAACCGGGATAATAACGTGAATAATAATAATATTCTTTTCCGGTTGTTACTGATCGTCTGATTGTGGTCCCGAAATCCTTTTGTCCTGACTCAATTATTTCAGGCCTGGATCTGTGATTTCCCATTGAAGTGTAATCCTTTACGAAATTGTCATAAAGTACATTTCCGGATGTGTCAATTAATGAGATCCTGAGGTTTGTTTGTGGAAGAAGCCTTACCAGCGAATCAATGGACTTAAAATCACCTTCAGCAAAAATATTATTGATCCTGATGTAATTATCAACTATCCTTGTTACATCGTATAATTCATCATTTAGGAATGTAATCCGGTATTCTTTTTCCCGTGTATACTGGTAAGCGATAACAAGTATTGTAATGGCAAGGAATACTGCTGAATAAAAGAAAAGGAGGCTGTTGCGGAATTTTTTATTCAAGGGAGCAGTTGTCATTTATTTCTCATAATTCAAAAAAATAACCATATCCTGTCTTGTTCTTGAGATATTGGCTGTAAGGCCCAAGCTTATTTCTCAGCCTGGTGATATTCACATCAACGGTACGCTCCGTAACGATAACATCATCTCCCCATATTATTGAAAGAATGTCGTTTCTTGAAAATACTTTTCCCTGGTTTTCGATAAGAAGTTTCACAATCTCGTATTCTTTCCTTGTAAGTTCAACTTTCCTGTCACCCGAAACAAGCCTTTTTCTTGAGGTATCCAGTTCCAAATCTCCGAACCTTATCACAGGCTGGGCTCTTAATTTATCGGAACGGGAACGTTTAAGGACAGCTTTTACGCGTGCCATAAGTTCATTTATCGAAAATGGTTTTGGAATATAATCGTCGGCTCCCAGACTGAAACCTGTTAGTATGTCATTCTCGGTATCTTTCGCTGTGAGAAAAATAACAGGGATATTTAAATTCAATTCGTTTCTGAGTTTATCCGCCATTTTGAATCCCGACATAGGCCCCATCATAACATCCAGAAGTATAAGATCAAAATTTTGAAGCTCTTTATTCATCGCCTCTTCGGCAGAATGTGCGACTTCAGTGATATAGCCTGCATTACCGAGATTATACTGAAGGATCTCACACAGATCCTCTTCGTCATCAACAATAAGTATCCGTTTATTCCTCAGGTCCATAGTGAAGGATTATTTCATTGTTAAAGCAACAGAAATATCTCGTGTAAAGGTACATGCATTTTCAGTAACAAACTGCTACAAAAATGTTACAAAAAACAGATGCCCGTTGACCTTTTTAACAGCCGACGGACATCTTTAAACAACTATGCAAATAATACCAGCCTAAAACATGGCATAGTTCAGCTTCAGGTGGTATGTTGTTCCTGGTTCCAGTTTCGTAAAGAACTGATCGGTGGGATTAAAAGATCTGAAGACCGATTCTTTCTTATCGTTCAGAATATTGTCCACTTTAAATCCGATCTGAACTCTTTTTTCTTTTCCAACTCTTTTATTGAGGGTAAAATTCACATTGTGGAATGGCAGTGTATAAATATCCGGACGGTCTGCAATACCGACATACTGCAGGGTAGTGCCCTGGACATTATAGTACAGACCTGCCTCAAATCCGGAGAAGAATCCCTTCTCAGATCCCGTATATGTTATACCGCTGTTGATTATCTATGGAGCCTGTCCGGCCATTTCACGATATCTTTCAATTTTTTCACCTGTCCGGGCATTTTCGATCCTTGAATAATATTCAGTCAGGCTCAGTTCGATCATTGATCTTGTAATGGAAATATTGGAGCTTATACTGAGATTTTTAAGTTTCTCCGATATACTTCCCATGTTCTGGCGTAATTCAATCTCCGATCCGAATACCTGACCGTTTCCCACATTTCTCGGTTGAAAACTTCCTGTCTGTGATTCATATTGGACAATCTCGATGGGACGGATAAAATATTTATAGAATCCGCTCACCGATATCATCTGTGCATCTCTCTGAAATATTTCCCACCGGAGGTCAACATTGTGAATATCGGAACTTGTAAGGTTGCCATCCCAGAATATCTTATCTGCCACATCATCCGCATCCCGGAACATCCCGCCAACAAATGTCCGGCCGCTTATCGGATCTGCAATTTCCGCAAAGGATATTTCCTTAAAAGATGGCCTTGCAATGGTCTTTGCATAAGAGGCTCTTATATTCTGGTTTGCCGTAATACTGTAGATCATGTTAAAAGAAGGAAATATTCCCAGTTCATCCATGACTTTATCATTATCAAGGACTATTGTTCCCAATTGGTTCTGACCGGTATATCTCTGTAAGTATTTTTCAACTCTTACACCGGCGATTATTCTCAGGTTTTTTAATAGACTGAGTTCTGTTGATGCATATCCTGCTGCGTTAGTTGAATATGCATTGAACTGGTTTGGATTTGAGGGTATAAAACCGGCTTCATATGTTGTTCCGCTTGTATAATTGTTCCCGTTAAGAGGCCAGAGATTCTCAGGCCTGAACAATTCATCGGGATCTCCTGTCAGAGTTAAGTTTCTGATATTGAGCATAAATTTACGGATCATAAAATCGCGCTCCTTATAACCGTATGAGCCTCCGAAATTGATGACGGCCTTTTCACCTCTGAACTTAAACTCCCTGGAGATGTGAACAACTCCTATAAGGTTTATCTCTGAGAGATTACGCCATATCCTCTCCGGGAATCCCGATTCGGTATTTATTTTCAGAACTGAGTTGTCTGTGATGTACCTGACAAAGCGTGCATCCGGATCCTTAATGGATGAGATTGTTGGCGATAATTTCCAGACCAGATCCCATTTAGACCTGTTAAAGGAATGTTTCCCGTCAATAAGGATATTTGTCAGCGACCGCTGGCTGTATTCAAGGTTATGCTGGTAACCGGAAAAGATACTCCCCTGATCAGAACCTTCATAATCAAAAATACCCGCTTTTGATTCCCCGTTTTGCAGGTGAATAACATTCACCCGGTATTTTGAATGCAATGTTTTCAATGCAAAACCGGCAAGTCCGCTTACCAGAACACTGGATGCACCAAAATCGCCAACCTGGAATTCCCTTACTTCCAGGTCTGTTACATCAGGATCATTGGAGAGACCGTAACGTCCGTATTCGGCATTTTTATAAAACTCAGTATTGCTTTTATATGAAAAACCGAAATTAAAACCGAGAGTAACCTTTTTAAGAGGTATCTGGTTCCCGAAAGAGGCACCGAAACCGTAATCCATCAGGCTTGTTTGTCTGATGGCCGCCATGGCAGGGTTAAAGCTTTCAAGTACTTCCCTGTATCTCAATCCCTGTTCACCTGTGGGATTACCCAGAACGGAGGCAAAGAAGGGGAGATCTGTAGCTCCGGGAATGGCCCTTGTGCCGTCATCAAAACCGAGGAAATCAGTCATCCCTCCATTATATGTCAGATAATCTCTCCTGAAATGGAAGTCCGGATTGTAACCTGAACTTAAAAACAGGTTCCCCTTTTTCTGATCGGGAAAATCCATTATCGCAATGTCTATTACTCCGCCCGTAAAATCTGCAGGTAATTCAGCACTGAATGATTTATGGACCATTATATTATCAATAATATTTGTTGGAAAGATATCCAGCTGCATTGTATTACGGTCAGGATCCAACCCGGGGATATCGACACCATTAAGAATTGTTTTTGTATATCTGTCACCAAGTCCGCTTACATAAACATATTTGCCTCCTTCCACAGAGACACCCGGTACACGTTTAATTGATGAAGCCGCATCCGAATCTCCCATCCTTCTGAAATTGACCGCTGAAATACCATCCAGAAGATTGGGAGAATTCATTTTTACTGACATGATCGCACCTTCGGTATTACGTGTGGCATTTGCAGTTACCGTGACCTCCGATAAACCGATAGTTGATGACTTCAGCATAATTTGGTCCAGAAGTGTGACTTCTCCGGGATTCACTTTAATACCGGTAATGACTTTCGATTCAAATGATATGTATGAAAGTCTCAGATTATAAGTACCAGGTGATAATGAAAGATTAAATTTCCCGTCAAGGTCGGTTAATGTTCCCAGGGTGGTCCCTTCGGCAACAACAGTTACGCTTATGAGAGGCCCGCCGGTGGATTCATCTGAAACCACACCCCTGATTATACCATTCTGAGCCCACAGATCAGGTGACAGAAAAAAGATGAAGATTAACGCGATAAATTTCAGATTTTGCATAATTGACTGTATAAAATTGTAGTTAATCTAAATTCCGCAGGAACATCTTCCTGCGGAATTGTTATGAATAAATGACTAATCAGAAACCTGTCAGCGCTCCAGAGACTGAAGTCCACGACCATCCCTGCAGAGGTGTAATATCTGCTCCGACAGTTCTGGCACCTGCAGCAACTGCTGTTGTGAACTGATCACTCCCTTTTTTGAAGAAATCTGTTACCACTGAATTTCCGGGAAGAGTTACCTGGAAATTGGTAAAACTGCAACTATACTGGGTGGGAAGTTCATCAAAATCCTGACCTGTCTTTATGCTGAAGAAGTAGATTTTATCCATATCGACATTTGAATTTGGATCAAGATCAACCAGTCCTTCAGCATTATCTGCCTTTGCCGAGCCATTTTTGATATAGTGTTTTGCAACCATGGTACCTTCCGGTCCGTCAAGTTCAAAACATTCGTCGCCCGGATTGATAACCACGAAGTTGTCAAGAGTACCTCCCCATGACTGATCAGTGTCTATTGCATCATCCCCTGCATTCCATACAATAGCATTTTTTACATTTACGGTTCCTCCGAACCATTCAATACCGTCATCCTGATTAGCCACTATTTCAATGTTCTCAATTGTTGTCCCTGATCCCACACCTCCGAGTGTAAGGCCGTTGATCTCATTTCCTTCACCTATATTGGCTCCGCCATGGCGTATGGAAATAAATTTCAGGACACCGGAGTTATCAGTTGGTTCGTTTCCCCCGTACAGACCATTCTGGTCCGAAGCAGGGATCCCTTCAATCTGCATCGCATCTGTATCAGCTGAGATGGGAGCTTTCCCCAGGATCAGAAGACCACCCCATAGCCCGTTTATGGTAGGATCCAGGTTTGGACTGGTGATCTCACCGGGAACTATCTGGTCACTGACTGATGTGAATATTATCGGAGATGTGGATGTACCTTCTGCTAAAAGTTTTCCCCCACGTGCTATCATAAGTGCGGTGGCATTGGCCTCTGATCCTTCCCGGCCTTTAACTATTACACCGGGTTGAATTGTCAATGTAACACCTGACAATACTGTAATACGTCCTTCGAGAATATATATTTTACCTGTCTCCCATGTGGTATCTGAAGAGATATTCATGGTTACGGAAATGGTCGGAAATGCTTCAATACTTATTACTGCTGTACCTGTCTGGCTCTGATCTTCATTGTCCACAAGGGTAAGCGTTACTGATCCGGCTCCGGTAGTTGAACCGGCAATAAAAGTGATGACAATGTCACCGCTTGTCGACCCGGCAGAAGCATTTGTTTTTATAGTTGCAGTTCCCCCGGTCGCAGCCAGAGTGGCCGATTTATAACCTGCTTCTGCTATAAAGCCGAATGTCAGATCTAATGCTTTTGTTATTTCAATCTTTGCATTTGAGGGTGCTTTAACACTCGGTAATTCATATTCCTTTTTGCATCCTGCCAGAATTGCAATTGATATTGCAAGTACATAAGATAATACCTGTTTCATAATGACTTTTTTAAATAGTGATTTTTTGGCTATTATTTACTGCAGCAAAGTTATCAGGAGTATAACGGATTTCCGGTTAAGGCAACGATACGCTTTGGTTACAAATCAGTTACAGGGATTAAGAAAAAGTTACAAATATTTTTTCACCTTATAGTTATTTGCAGAAAGGGAAAATAATCTTAAATTGGATTTAAAAAATGAATACCTCTCTTAAGCTTATTATTCTACCCGCTGCTGCAATAGCATTTAGCGGATGCCAGAAAAAATCTTCTCCCAATGTACTCCTGATAATAACAGACGATCAGGGTTACGGAGACCTGGGTTATACCGGAAATCATCACCTTTCAACACCTAATATTGACCGGCTTGCATCTGAAAGTATCCGTTTTACGAATTTCTATGTCTGTCCCGTTTCGGCACCTACCCGGGCAGCTCTTATGACAGGCCGGTATTCACTTCGGACAGGAGTTCATGATACCTATAACGGAGGAGCAATAATGGCGGCAAATGAAGTGACCATTGCCGAAATGCTCAAGGATGAGGGATATACAACAGGGATTTTCGGCAAATGGCATCTCGGGGATAATTATCCGTGCCGTCCGGTTGACCAGGGATTCGATGAATCAGTGGTCCACCAGGGAGGAGGAATGGGCCAGCCCGGTGACTTTACCACTTTTGTCAGAGGCGACAGCAGCTATTTTGATCCTGTATTGTGGCATAACGGGAGACGTCAATCCTACAAAGGATATTGCTCTGATATCTTCGCAGGTGAGGCAGCCGGTTTTATAAATAAAAACCATGACAGACCATTCTTCTGCTACCTTTCTTTCAATGCTCCCCATACACCCCTGCAGGTACCTGGAAAATATTACTCAATGTTCAGAGATATTGATCCTTCATCCGGATTTAAGGGTGATTCCATACCTTATCACCCTATGAGCGACAATAACATGGAAGATGCCCGGAAGGTATATGCAATGGTAAAAAACATAGATGATAATATAGGGAAAGTACTTAAAGAACTTGATGAACATGATCTGACTAAGAATACCATAGTTATTTTTATGACCGACAACGGGCCCCAGCAGATGCGATATAATGCCGGAATGAGAGGGTTGAAAAGTCATGTTTACCGGGGAGGTGTGCGGGTACCGTTTTTTTTCAGATATCCGGAACTTGATATCCCGGACCGGGATATTGAAATATCTGCTGCAAATATCGATGTTCTTCCGACCCTGGCAGAGCTTTGTAATGCCGGGATACCTTCGGACAGGAAGATAGACGGAAAAAGCCTTGTTCCGTTAATGAAAGGAGAGGAGGACGGCTGGAAAGACAGATCACTTTTTTTCTACTGGACAAGGAAATATCCGGAGCTGTACAATAATATCGCCCTGCTCAAAGACAGGTACAAACTTGTGGGCAATACTGATTATGACGCGAGTATCTCATCATTTGAATTATATGATATCGAACGGGATCCTTCAGAAAAGGAAAATCTGATAAACAATAATGCCGGTGTTGCTGATGTCCTCAGGAAAGAACTCGATAATTACTTCTGGGATCTTATCAGTTCCCCAAATCTTACGGATCCTCAAAGGATAGTGATCGGTAATGAAAGTGAGAATCCGGTATTTCTGAACAGGAATGATGCAGACGGTGACAGGGGAATATGGACACAGGAAGAGGTTTTTGGGAAATGGAGAGTTAAAATTGGGGAAGGTACATATAATATAAGGTGTCATTTCCTTGATACCCTGCAGCCGGGAGGACAGATGATTATTGAAACAGGAACTTTTATTAATCAGAAAAGAAATTCTCAGGAAGGATTGACTGTCCTCGTCATGAATAATATTAAATATCCCGCGATCGAATGCGATTTCATACCTTTTTACCAATCGGGGTCGAAAAGGTTATTGCCATTATATATTGAGGTGGGAAGAACCAAATAATGCATTTGGCAAGAGCTCTCGGGTATGATATTACCTTCCATCTTGATATTTATCTTCTGTTTGCATAATTTTATTTAATTAACAATCTTATTAAGTTATGGCCAATACCTATACTCAATTGTACATTCATTACATTTTTGCGGTTCAGGATCGTCTCTGCCTGATCCGGGAAACATGGAAAAACGATCTTTATAAGTATATGAATGGAATTATCAGTCAGCAGGGTCACAAACCATTTGCAACTAACGGTATATCAGACCATGTTCATGTGCTGGTTAGCATGAATCCGAAACAATCACCTTCGGATCTGATGTATAATGTCAAACGCAGCTCATCAAAATGGGTTAACGAAAACCGGTTTGTGGTGGGTAAATTCTCATGGCAGGAAGGTTTTGGTGCGTTCTCTTATGGGAAATCCCAGATAGCGGATATTGTGCATTATATTGAAAACCAGGAACAGCATCATTCCAAAAAATCCTTTATTGAAGAATATTCAGGATTCCTTAAGGTTTTTGAGGTAGATTATGATGAGAGATATATTTTTAAGGCTGTTTAAAAATATACACAGGATAAATTCTTATTAGCCGGGGGCGGTTTTCAATATGTGTTAATTCCCTACGGGAAATTATGAATGAGACATCGAATTAATTCTATTGTCATGAATTCCCTACGGGAAATCATAAACGAATCTCCATATTATAAA
>CAYQZL010000142.1:0-11047 GCA_964421975.1 uncultured Rikenellaceae bacterium | reverse complement strand
ATTGTATGCAATAAAGCAGGAAAATTCCTCCATATTTATATTACATTTGGATACCGTAAAAAGATCGTAAAGCTATTTTCTCTGACACTATGAAAAAAATGAAAGCCCTTGTTAAAGCCTTGCCCGAAAGAGGAATATGGATGCAGGAGGTCCCTGTTCCGGAACCGGGTCTGAATGATGTTATAATCAGGGTAAAGAAATCTGCTATTTGCGGGACAGACCTTCATATATATAAATGGGATGAATGGGCCGCGAAAACCATTAAAACCCCAATGGTGATCGGCCATGAATATATGGGATACATTGAGAAAATGGGAGCGGGAGTCACTAATCTGAAAACAGGAGAAAGAGTAACCGGAGAGGGACATCTTGCCTGCGGTCATTGCAGGAACTGCCGGCGCGGAAAAGAACATGTTTGTGAAAATACAGTGGGAATTGGTGTAAACATTGACGGGGCATTTGCCGAATATGTCAGGATACCCGCAACAAATGTGGTCCCGCTTGATCACCGTATCCCTGATGACTGGGCTGCAATTATGGATCCGTTCGGGAACGCAACCCATACAGCACTTTCTTTTCCACTTCTTGGAGAAGATGTTCTTATAACCGGTGCCGGCCTTATTGGAAGTATGGCGGTGGCAATAGCAAAATATTCTGGTGCAAGATTTATTGTTGCAAGCGATCTGAGCGATTTCAGACTCGATATAGCAAAAAAAATGGGTGCAACCCTTACAATAAATCCCACAAGGGGAGAAAAAATAGCTGATGCAGTTAAGAAACTGGGAATGAGAGGTTTTGATGTAGGACTTGAAATGTCGGGATCACCAAAGGCTTTTATTGAGATGATATCCAATATGTATAACGGATCAAGTATTTCCCTCCTGGGCCTGCTTCCTTCAAATTTCGAGATACCATGGAACGAAATAATCTTTAAAGCCATAACCATGAAGGGAATATATGGAAGGGAAATGTGGGAAACATGGTACAAAATGGAGCAGATGATCATTGGTGGTATTAATCTGGATCCGGTAATAACCCACCGCTCTCATATCGATGATTTTCAGAAGGGATTCGACATTATGGAAGAAGGTAACTGTGGTAAAGTGATCCTCAACTGGGACTAAAAAGTAATAATAACGCCCTTTGTGCTCTTTGAGTAACCTTTGTGCTCTTCGTGGTTAAAAATTTAAACACAAAGAGCACTAAGGTAAGAACAAAGAGCACTAAGGATAAAATCAGAAATTATGTATAAAGACTATCAGAAACACATCAGGGGCATAATAAATGATATAAAGGATTCCGGGCTTTATAAAAATGAACGTATCATTGTTTCCGCCCAGGGGGCAGAGATAGAGCTTGATACAGGTCATAAGGTACTGAATTTCTGTGCAAATAATTACCTTGGCCTGTCAAATAATCCAAAGCTGATCGAGGCAGCAAAATCTGCTCTTGACAGTCATGGTTACGGGATGTCGTCAGTGAGGTTCATCTGTGGAACAGGCGATCTTCACAAGGAACTTGAAAATAAAATAGCCCGGTTTTTCCGGACAGAGGATACCATCCTGTATGCAGCCTGTTTTGATGCAAATGGTGGAGTATTTGAACCTCTGCTTACCGAAGAAGATGCCATTATCTCGGATTCTCTGAATCATGCATCTATAATAGACGGAGTACGTCTTTGCAAAGCCCAGCGATACAGATATGCCAATGCCGACACCGGAGATCTGGAAAAACAGCTCAGGCTGGCACAGGCTCAACGGTTCCGGCTTATTGTGACTGACGGAGTGTTTTCAATGGACGGGAATGTGGCTCCTTTAAAGAAAATAGTTGAGCTTGCGGATCGCTATAATGCTATGGTAATGGTTGATGAATCTCATTCTGCAGGTGTTGTCGGTGAAACAGGCAGGGGAGTTACAGAGCTTTACGGATTAATGGGCCGGGTGGAAATAATCACGGGTACACTGGGAAAAGCTTTCGGAGGTGCAATAGGAGGATTTACAACAGGCCGGAAAGAAATAATTGAACTGTTGCGTCAGAGATCAAGGCCATATCTCTTTTCCAATTCCATCCCTCCGATGGTGGCAGCTGCAGGAATAAAAATGATAGAAATGATGACAGAAACAAATGAACTGCAGGATAAGCTTCACAGGAATTCTGAATATTTCATCAGCCGGATGACCAATCTGGGATTTGATATAAAGCCAACAAAATCTGCAATATGTGCGGTAATGCTATATGATGCCAGGTTATCCCAGCAGTTTGCCGCCAAACTTCTCGGAGAAGGAATATATGTTATAGGATTTTATTATCCGGTGGTACCAAAAGGTGAAGCAAGGATACGTGTACAGTTATCCGCTGCACACGAAAAAGAACATCTTGATAAGGCTATAAACGCATTTGAAAAGACAGGGAAAGAACTCGGAGTTCTTAAATGACCCTTATCCGCATTTTGATGAGCCGCAATCTTTACAGATAAGGCACCCTTCCTCGTATACAAGGTTTTCGGAATGACATTCACTGCATTTCCCTTTTGCCCTGGTACCGTTGGGTATGTATTTCTTCAGTGCCCTTTCAACACCATTTTTCCAGTTGTTGATTGATTCACTGTCAAGCTTCAGCGACTGGACAAGATTAACCACATCTGCAATCGGCATTTCATGTCTTATAACACCGGAAATAAGCTTTGCATAATTCCAGAATTCCGGTTTGAACATATGTGACAGGCCTTCCATGGTCTTCTTATAACCGTATTTATCGGTATATTGAAAATCATAGCGGGTTTTCCCTTCTTCCGATTTATTCTTAATTATCTGTCCTTTGACAATACTCTTGGGAATGGGGAATATTTCCTCGTCAGCAATACCGGTGAATATCTCATAAGGCCTGTTATCCTTCAGACCGACAAAAGCCACCCATTTCTCTTCATTGATATTAAACCTTATAACATCACAGTCAAGAACCTTCGGGCGTTTTGGTCTTTCGGTCCTGGTTTCCGGTTTGCCGTTTACAAGCACTCCGGTCCTTGATCCGTCGCGGTATACTGTTGCACCTTTGCAGCCAGATTTCCAAGCAGTAAGATATAATTCGCTGACCAGTTCCTCCTTAACATCTGATGGTAGGTTTATCGTAACACTTATGGAATGATCGACCCATTTTTGTATTGCCCCCTGCATCCTGACTTTTGCAACCCAGTCAACATCATTTGCAGTAGCTTTATAATAAGGAGACTGGGCTATTATTGATTCTATCTCTGTATCTTTCATCCGGGTCACCTTATCGGGATCGTAGCCGTTAATCCTCAGCCAGTCAATGAACTTATGATGAAAGACATTAAATTCTTCCCATGAATCCCCGACCTCATCCCTGAATGTCACCCTGGCATCCTTGTCATTGGGATTCACTTTTCTTCTTCGCTTATAGAATACCGAGAATATCGGTTCAATACCCGATGTAGTCTGGGTCATAAGACTAGTGGTCCCTGTCGGTGCTATTGTAAGAAGTGCTATATTCCTCCTTCCGAACTTCACCATATTGTTATAAAGAACCGGATCTGCTTCTTTAAGCCTGAGTATGAAAGGATTATTTTTTTCTCTTTCTGAATTGTAAATCTCAAAGGCTCCCCGCTCCTTTGCCAGATATGTTGAGGATTTATATGCCTCAAGAGCAAGTGTTTTATGAACTTCAACGGAAAAACTGGTTGCTTCTTTACTGCCATATCTTAATCCCAGTGCAGCAAGCATATCTCCTTCAGCTGTAATTCCGATGCCTGTTCTTCTACCTTCTTCGGATTTCTTCCTGATATTTCTCCAGAGATTACGTTCTACTCTTTTCAATTCATCCGCTTCGGGATCAGCCGCTATCTTTCCAAGAATGGCATCTATTTTTTCAAGTTCCAGATCAATTATATCATCCATTATCCTCTGTGCCAGCCCGACATGCTCCTTGTACAGTTCAAAGTCAAACTCAGCTTCTTTTGTAAAAGGATTTTTCACATAACTGAACAGGTTAATTGCAAGCAGACGGCAGCTGTCATAAGGACACAGAGGGATCTCACCGCAGGGATTTGTTGAAACAGTTGCATATCCCAGGTCGGCATAGCAGTCGGGTACACTTTCCCTTATTATGGTATCCCAGAAAAGTACACCAGGCTCGGCGGATTTCCATGCATTATGGATTATCTTGTTCCAGAGCTGTACCGCTTCCACATCGTTTACGAATTTCGGATCATCTGAATTTATGGGATATTGCTGGCGAAATACTGATTTCTGTTCGACTGCCTTCATAAATTCATCTGTGATCTTTACGGATACATTGGCTCCGGTTACCTTACCGCTTTCCATTTTGGCATCGATGAATTTCCCCGAATCGGGATGCTTGATCGATATTGAAAGCATAAGAGCTCCCCTTCTGCCATCCTGTGCCACTTCGCGTGTCGAGTTCGAATAACGTTCCATGAAAGGAACAACACCTGTTGAAGTGAGGGCACTGTTCAGTACAGGAGTACCTTTTGGCCGTATATGTGACAGATCATGACCAACCCCACCGCGCCTTTTCATAAGCTGGACCTGTTCCTGGTCGATCTTCATTATACCACCGTAAGAATCTGATGAACCTTCATTCCCTATGACAAAACAATTCGAAAGAGAAGCAATCTGATATTCATTCCCTATTCCGGTCATCGGACCACCTTGCGGTACAATATATCTGAAGTCCTTAAGTACTTCGTAAATAAGCTCTTCAGGCAGAGGATTCTTGTATTTCTTTTCTATCCTGTGTATCTCCTTTGCCAGTCTCAGATGCATATCATCGGGAGTTTTTTCGTACAGATTGCCGAAGGAATCCTTCAGAGCATACTTATTTGCCCATACCCTGGCAGCCAGCTCATCACCTTTGAAGTATCTGACGCTTGCCTCAACTGCCTCATCATGAGAATAAATGGTCTTCTCTGAATCCTTCCCTGAGGATGATTTGCTCTTTTTCACTTTATTTTCATCCTGAGCACCGGATATTCCTTCTTCTTCTTTCACTTTTTCAAAAACAATAGTTGATCCCTGGACAATTAATTCTCCCATATTCAAGTTGTAAATTGTGTTATTCTCTGATTTTATTGAGATTAAACACCCGCCGACTTCAAAAGCGGGTATTCGCTAAATTAACCAAGCAAAAATCTCAAAACAAGATATAAAATTTAAGTTTATTAACATTCGCAGGTATAGTTATTAACTGAATGTATATATCTAATTATGTGACTGTTATATCATTCACATAATAAATTGGAAGTTTTATGACAATGAAGTGTTTAAGAATCTGCCGGTTAAATTCAGGCAAGGGAGAAGACGAACTTAAAATATTTGAGATCACAAAAAAAGGGTGTCTTTCCGGAGACACCCTTTTATATACAGTTTTAATAAATCAGTTGAATAAATATCTGAGACCAAGCTGAATACCCCAGGTTCCTGCTACAGAACTGGGATCCTGGAATGATTCTTTAACATATGATCCGCCGATTTTTCTCATAGAGACGATCATCCTGCCGGTTGTGGCATCGCGACCTGTTACTGACAGTGGTGAATTGGTTACTCTGCTCTGATCAAGACCCCAGGATGAATTGAGAAGATTCATGAAATTAATGACGTCTATTGAAAACTGGAGTTTATTTTCCTGCTGTCCTGCCATAAGTTTGAATTCCTGCATAAAGCGTAAGTCAAGTCTTCCGTAATATGGTTCATATGCACCATTACGCAATGCGAATTCTCCCTTATGTTTCTTAAGATAAGGATCCTGTGCGGCAAATACAAAATATGCAGCTTCATCCTCAGGAGAAGCCCACATGAAATCAGAAGCATTTCCAGGAATATACATCAGTTCGTGGCTTGATGTTCCGTCTTTATTGGCATCACCATTATATATATAGGAATATGCATCTCCTACAAAACCGTTATAGAATAATGATATTGATGAACCGAAATATTTTGCATATTCGATATTGTATCCAAGTGATGCAACTACCCTGTGCGGAGTATTGTTAATGGATAATCCCAGTTCTTCAGAATTAAGTTCTCTGGTGATAATCCTGTACTGCCATGCCGAGAAGGGATCTGATCCGGATTTCCCCGATACTTCTTCACTCCAGCTCCTTGAATAACCTATCATCCCGTTAAATCCATAAAGCTGAGGCAGAGTCAGTTGTGCGGATAATGAATAACCTTGTCCAAGATTTGTGTTGCGCATAATTACAACATCGGTATAAGGCTGGGTAATGTATTTGGTTGCGGTGGAACTGTTTGACCAGTACGGAAGTGTTTCGTTACCAACAATATATGTACTTGCTGCAGGTTGCAGATTGATGTTTTCAAATCTTACCGAGTTGATATCATTTGTATATACACCTTCAAGGGTAAGGATCATTTCAAGAGGAAGTTTAATATCGAATCCAAGGCTGGTACGCCATACCTGCGGTAATTTGAAAGCCTTGTCAATAGCGGCTATCCTGCCTCCTGCAACATTCGACTGAGGGAATATATCTGAAAGCGTTCCATCTTTAAGAAGTTGTGAAGCATCGGCAAGAAGAGGTATACGTGCAAGCTGGTTCTGGCTGTTAGCACCTCCGTTCGAATTTATAACCAGCTGGTATTGTATCATACCGCTGTTTGTAGGCTGGTTTGTAAACCATACAAATGGTATCCTTCCGGTAAATATACCTGTTCCTCCTCTGATCTTGAGTGCCTTATTTCCGAAGACATCCCATGAGAAGCCAAGCCGGGGAGACCAGAGTATTTTTGCATCAGGCCATGTTGAAAGGTCAACTGATTCTCCGTTTGCAAAAGTTTTACCATGAAGGCTGGGATTATCGAGTGCTCCATCGAGGTACATTGGAAGGTCAATACGTATACCAGCCATTATTTTGAGGTTTGAAAGCATACTGTACTCATCCTGCAGATATGTTGAGAACTGTCCGAACGATAATTCGGCTATAGGTTCGGTCAGGCCGTTTATAGGATAGGTATATGCAAAATTTACCGGATGATAATTGTCATTATATGGCAGTCCGGCTCCTTCACCGTTCAGAAAATTCTCAAAAGCTCCAAGGTGCTTGAAGCGGTAATATGACGATCCCTGACGAAGGTAACTGTTGGCAAAATACTGATGTTCATAAGATAAACCATAGGTCAAATTGTGTTTATCAACCTGATATGAAAGGTTATTTGTCAGAATAAGAGTATTATTATCTACTCTGTTCTTATATGAGAACAATTCATATCCTGCCGACATTGTAACATCGCCTCTGGTCGCATCACCATTCATTATATCAATGAAGGGGAATACAGAACTGTTACTTGCCCTTGGCTGCGCATAATTGGTATAAGCGAAGAGGAATTTATTGGATAACTGTCCGAAACGGCTGTTGAGCTCTGCAGTAACTGAATGAAGCTTATTTGAGTTAAAATACTGGGCATTCTCAAAAGACATACCTCCGGTGCGGGAATGCCGTCCTCCTGAAATGGAAGGTCTTGCATCACCACTGCTGCTTGGTCTGAAAACAGTTGAACTCTCCGAAAAGTTGTAACGGAGTGTCATTTTATGATTCCTGCTAATATTCCAGTTTAACTTGAGCAAAATCTTATTGTTCATTTCATCATCACCGCCCCAGTCTTCATAACGTCCTGTTTCATATCCATATTTATCTTTGAGGAGTTGGGAAAATTTTTGCAGGCTGTCTGCCCGGACCCTTGAGTTAACATTAAGGTCTTCCGGATCACGTCCTTCATCAAGTGCCAGCAGTGTGTTCCCGGGTGTAAGGGTGGATTCCTTTTCCCCGCTTACAAAAAAGAAAAGTTTATTTTTGATGATCGGCCCGCCAAGTGTAAATCCGTAGGCTTTCTTTGCTGATTCAGACACTGTGAGTTCTGTATCACGTATCTTTTTACCGTTAAAACTCTGATCACGGTAATAACCATATACCGAGCCTCTGAAGGTATTGGTACCGCTTTTTGTTATTGCGTTTACTCCGGCACCGGTAAAGTTAGACTGACGGACATCAAAGGGCGATACAGCCACCTGTATCTCTTCAATCGATTCCATTGAAATGGGTTCACCTGAAACACCCGGCATGTTGGTACCCGACAAGCCGAAATTATTATTGAAGTTTGCACCATCAACTGTTACATTTGTATTATATGCTTCACGACCTACATATGAACCTGTTCCTGTGGAATAGGGAGAAAGTCTTGTATAATCCCCCAGAGTGCGGTTCATAGTAGGAACCATAAGCATTTCTTCCCTTTTGATATTGGTCGTGGCTCCCGTTTTTTCGGTATTGAAAATTGATGTCCTTGTACCCACAACCGTTACTTCTTTAAGCTCGGTACTGGATTGGGAAATGTCTGCGTTAAGGACAAGGTTTTCTCCAAGCGCCAGAAATATATCGGTAAATGTCCTTTTTGCATAGCCGACAAAGGATATTTCGACTCTGTAAGGACCACCCGGACGCATACCATCGATGTTATATAATCCCTGGTTGTTCGTTGTGGCACCATAAACCGTCCCTGATGGTTCATGTGTCGCAACCACAGTGGCACCCGGCATTGACTGATTCTGATCATCCGTAATCTTTCCGCTCATGGATGATGTGGTTGATCCCTGCCCATAGATGACTATAACCATGAACAGGAATAACATTGTTGAATAAAAACGTTTTGAAATTTTAATCATATCATTATGGATTTAGGTTTATAAACAAATTCGTAATAAATTGATTTAATGGTTTTAAGAAAAACATTTATCATATTTCTCCGCGATTGAATTTACATTCCTTTGTAAGAACCATACTAAATAATAATTAACAAGTTGTAAACAAGTTTTCATCATGTATTGTTAATATCTTTCTGCTTGATCCAATCCATTATTTCCCGGGTTGCCCCTGCATTTTCCTTTACATATACGACAGCTGTCCGGGCTGATTGTTCGTACAGAGGGACATTCCCCGATAATTCCTCAAGTATTGATTTAAATTCATCATAGTTACTGAAAGATCTTGCTCCTCCTGCAGAAATGAGATCAATGGCTTCACGGAATTTACGGTGATTCGGACCGAACAAAACAGGAATTCCCCAGCATGCAGGTTCAAGAATATTATGTATGCCTCTGCCGAAACCACCTCCCACTCCGGCAATATATGCATACCGGTAAGCTGATGATAACATGCCTATACTGTCAATAACCATTACCCGTGAATCCTTTTCCCCTTCATTATATTCCGAGAACTTAACACACTTCACCCTGAAAAGTTTAATAAGTCTTCCGACATTCTCCCCGTCTGTTTCATGCGGGGCAAAGATCCATTTCATTTTTCCCGGATTTTCATTTATATATCCGGCAATGATCTCTTCATCGGGTTTCCAGCTGCTGCCTGCAAGAAAGAGTTTTTCATTCCCCCTGAAGCTCTCAATCTGCGGAATGGATTTTGCCATTCCCGCGATTTCAAGTACCCTGTCAAACCTCGTATCACCGGCAATTGTGACCTCTCTTATCCCCAAAGCTCTCAGCAACTCCTCTGATTCCCTGTCCTGGACAAATATATGACTGTACTTTTTCAGTATTCTCCTGAAAAAAACACCGTACCATCTGAAAAATACCTGCTCTTTTCTGAATATGGCCGATATAAGTAAAAGTGGTATTCTGTTTCCGGAAACGGCTGACAAATAATTATTCCAGAATTCATATTTCACGAATATGACAAGTTCCGGTTTAACAATTTTCAGTAATTCTGTTGCATTCCGTTTTGTATCCGGTGGCAGATAACATACAATATCTGCCTGCTGGTAATTCTTCCGTATTTCATATCCTGAAGGAGAGAAGAATGTGAGGAGTATCCTGTATCCCGGCTTTTCCCTCCTTAATGCTTCAATCACCGGTCTCCCCTGTTCAAATTCACCGAGTGAGGCACAATGGATCCAGATATACTTTTCCTCCGTCCTCACTTTCTCCTTCAGAATTTTAAAAGATTTCCGCCTGCCCCTCACAAGCAGCCGGGCTTTATGATTGACCGGCGAAACAAGAATTGTTATAGCCGAATAAAGAAATATTCCCAGGTTATAAATAAGTTTCATGGTTTTTTTGAGCGTGACAAAGGTAAGAAAAAGGTACAATGGCACAAGGGTCGAGTGGTGTAATGGTAAAAGATTCGTGTATGCAGGGCATTACTAAGGAGTTACGGCGGTATAGCGTTACGGTATTACGGTATTACGGCGTTTCGGCGTTTCGGCGTTTCGGCGGCACGTTTTACGGCTTTGTGCCATTGTACTGTTAAACTACTGTGCCATTGAGCCGTTGAGCCATTGCGCCTTTGTGCCGTTGCGCCTTTGTGCCATTGTACCATTAAATAAATCCTGCTATTTTTGCATTATAATCCCCTGATTCCCATGGTACGACTTATAGCACTTATCATTTCAATCGTGCTGCAGATAATAGCGGCATCGATTGCCTTTGGATTCATGAAAATGACACGATACAGGTTATCATGGATACTTCTTTCCTTATCATTTGTCCTGATGGCTGTCCGAAAGATAATCCAGCTTTCGGAATTATTACGCGGAACACCGTCATATAATTGGCAGATGGTCGATGAATGGATGGGTGTTGTAATCTCATTTATGATAATAATCGGTGTAGTACTGATAAGGGAGATATTTTATTCACTGAAAAAAGCAGACATTGACCGGTCGCGGACAGAAGTAAGAGTGCTGAATGCAATAATCAATACAGAGGAGAATGAAAGAAAGCGCTTTGCAAAAGATCTTCATGATGGTCTGGGACCAATACTTTCCACTGTTAAAATGTCACTTACCTCACTGGCTCCGCGGATAAGTGATCCTTCTGATATAATGATCCTCAGGAATACAAATCACCTTGTAAATGAGGCTATCAGCACCATAAAGGACATATCAAACAATCTGAGTCCGCATATTCTGGAAAATTTCGGACTGTCAAGTGCAATAGGGGCCTTTACGACAAAGATCAACCAGACCAGGGCAGTGGAGATTGATTT
>CAYQZL010000141.1:0-11204 GCA_964421975.1 uncultured Rikenellaceae bacterium | reverse complement strand
ACACCCTATCCTACACTCTTTCCCTACACGACGCTCTTCCGATCTGGAAAAGATATCCCGTTCGGTACTATTTTAAATAAATATGATGCAGTCTGTCTGGCAATAGGATCTGGTCAGCCTCGTGATCTGAATGTTGAAGGCCGTGAATTTGCAGGCATCTATTTTGCAATGGACTTCCTTTCAGCTCAGAACAGGTTGAATGCCGGATTATTACCAGGATTAAACAGGGATATGTCGGCCGAGGGCAAGAAGGTCCTGGTAATAGGCGGAGGGGATACCGGTTCTGACTGTGTGGGAACATCAATACGTCAGAAAGCAGCCAGTGTTACTCAGATTGAGATACTTCCAAAACCACCTCTTGAGAGAGTTCCTGAAAATCCCTGGCCTTATTACGGCAAACTGCTTAAAACATCAACATCCCATGAAGAAGGCTGTGAGAGACACTGGCTGGTTTCAACACTCAGGTTTGTAGGCGATGGAAGCATAACCAGGGGAGCCGAGGTGGAAAATGTGGAATGGTCAAATATTAACGGTAAATATGTCATGCAATCCCTTCCGGGAACAAGAAGGGTCATTGAAGCAGATCTTGTACTTCTGGCGCTCGGTTTTCTTCATCCTGTCACAGAAAATCTGCTGAGTGGATCAGAAGTGGAACTGGACGTCAGAAAAAATATTAAAGTAAATGAAAATCAGGCTACAAGTTTCACTAAGGTTTTTGCTGCCGGAGATGCAGTAAACGGTGCAAGTCTTGTGGTCAATGCTATTGCTTCTGGGAGGAAATGTGCCCTTGAAATAGACAGGTTTCTACAGGAAATCTGACAGGTTTTTTTGCCAAAATATAAAAAATTTTGACGAACGTATCTTTACCTTATGCGGGGAAACCTATTATTACATTAAAATTTAGATATCTCTTCAATTTGTAATTAAATTTATCCAAGCTTTGGGTATGTAGTCTGAAGCTGTGTTTAAGTTGAAAAAATGAAAGTCATAGTACAGGGTGGACTAAAATATTATCCGCCCGGGTATGTATTAAATGTTTACGCTTTGAATTGAAGAGAAATGAAAGAACAAGAAGTTGAAATCACCAACAGTATCCTCTTTGAATTCCAGCGCTATGTAAGAGGAGAAATGACAAAAAGGGAAGAGTTTACCTTCCAGAAGAACATCAGGAAAGACCAGTATGCCGATGCTGCTATTGAAGGTTTCACCGAAATTCCTGAGGAAGAGGTCCCTTTCTTTACGAATCTTGCCGAAGAAGAGGAAGAAAAGAGGGCCAGAAGCAGGAAAAGACTGATTTACAGTATTATTGCTTCGGTAATTATCCTTTTAATAGCTACCTCAGCTTATCTTGTTGTTGAAAAGAAGATAACTGTAAGGCAGTTCAAACCATTCAAATTCTTGAACAGCGGTATTCCCGCAGCTCCGGCTGTTCTGCCGGTTGTTACCGATCAACAGCAGATTACTGCCTTCCAGGAAGCTGAATCGATGGCCGGAATGACCATCCCTGATATAAGGACAGTACCACCGCTACCCGGGATCATACCTGATCCCACACCGGCAGTAATACCCGCCGACTCGCTTATTTCAGGTAACAATCAGATGCTTGCAACGGCCAATACTGCAGATACCGCTGAAAGTATCAATCAGGACCAGGCAGGTTTGCAGCCAGCCAGCGATACTTCATCTTCCATAAGTAACCCTGAAACAGAAATATCCGGTTACGGATCGGCAGAACAGGGAGGAGATAACCAGCAGGGTTATGTTGCTCCCCAGCCTGTTAACGGCGACAATGGATTCAGCAAATATATTGAAGAGAATATGAGAAAACCTCAGACTATGACTGAAGGAGAAAATGCTGTCGCTGTTGTCAGCTTTGTTGTCAAAACTACAGGAAATGTTGATGGCATTAAAGTCCTGAGCAGCCCGGGAGAAGAATATACAGCCGAAGCAATCAGACTGATAAAGGAAGGCCCTGCTTGGAAACCTGCAGAAAATAACGGAAGGATCATTGAAGACCAGAAAATGCTGAGAATTGTATTCAAATAACAAATCCAGGTAATAATCAAAAGGTTACGACCAATAAAAAAGCGGATGTCATTATGGCATCCGCTTTTATTTTTACAAATATTACTCTTTACTAATAGCCTGTATTTTGTTTCATTGCCTGAAAAAGCAGGAATCATTCAGATTCTTCTTCATAAAAATTAGTTTTAGTTCTATTAATACTTTATTGAGGTAATGTTTTCTCTTTAAGTGTTATTAATCTTATCTGATCCGTCAATCCGGATCTTCTTAAATAGCTTTCCTTATCAATTCCGTCGAATTTCAGGACATTTGTACGTGTATAACGCTGTTCCGGGGGCAGACCACCATCACCCACCAGCCTGTTCACCCACGAATTCACTACCCTGACCTTCAGCTTATTAGTACCTTCCTGTACAAAACCGGTTATATCCAGCATAAAAGGAGCGATCCAGGTTACACCGGCAAACTGATCATTGACCCAGACAACAGCAATCTCCTGAACATTTCCAAGATCACAATATATTTTTTTGCCTTCCGTTATACTCCGGTCATTATTAAAGAATGTTAAATACTCGGCAGGTCCGCTGTAGTACCTGATCCTCTTATCTTTAAAATCCGTCCAGGATTGAAATTCATTAATTGTTATCGTCTCCTCCGGGCCCCAATGATTAAGGAATTTTATTTCTGTTGAAGAAGATATGGGTATCTCAGAATATGGCTCTGTCTCATTAACAGATACCTCCCTGCCATCGGAAAAACGAAATATATAATTACCCGGTTGGGAAAGTCCTGCAATAATATTGTTGTCTCTGTAAAAACAATCTATATGCGGAAATAATGAACCTGCAACTCCGGGTTCCGGGAAAATTTCCTTTCCGTCTTTCATTACCCTGGTTATATGCTGGCCGGGCTGGCCAGGAGAAAACACTACAAATACTGAACCTTCAGGATTTAAGTGAATGGGGATATAAGTGAACTGACCGTCATCGAGGTAAATGGCCGGCTTTTTTATTTCACCGCTTACCGGATCCCATAATTCAGGTATTTTGCCTGTAACTCTGAATTTGCATACAACCTCTTCATATCTGTCCGGCAGATCGGTAAGATATCTGTACTTTGTATCATAAATACCATACCTGGCAAGACGGTTCACAACAAAGTATATCTCCTCCTTTCCGGTTGTCCTGTGTATATATTCAAGAAATGTACTGTCAGTTGCCGAAGAATAACTGAAATCAGGGCCAGTACCAGCAGACTTTAAAATTTCACCGGGAGTCAGTCCATATATAACTTCCCCCTTCCCTGTTTTGTTCACCTTTATGCTTTTGCCGTCAATATCACCCCAGAGTCTTCCGGCAATTTCAGAAAGCTCATCATCAGCATCAGGATAATCTGTCAAGCCCGTCGACCTCTCAGGCTTAGGTCCGACAAGGGTCAGACCGTCGCGAACCAGTTTTTCGAGCTTTCGCAGAAGTATTAAATTAAGTGCTTTTTCTTCAGGAAGTACAAGGACCGAGTAAGTCATTCCGTCGGGAAGAACAATTCTCCCATTTTTAATCCTTACCCTGTTAAGCAGAACATCGAGGCTGCATTTATCCCAGTCATATCCCGGATCAAGATCTGTTACCTCTTCCTTAAGAAAGACAAAATTAGGTGTATCGTCGCCATAATAGTAAAGCGCATCAGCAACAAATTTCCCCTGAGAAAGAAGGAATGAGCAGCGATTCATATATTTAATAAATGCCTCAGATTCTTTCCACCATGTAACATGCCTGTTCATGTGTGTGCCGGCAAAATATTCATTGCCGGGTTCTCCGTATTCATCGGGAGATGCAGTATATGTATGCCAGACTATCCTGTTTACCCCTGAGCAGAATATTCTGTCAATCACATTCTTACAATCCTTCGGAGGTCTTTCCCAGTGTGGTCCTATGCTTGTAGGTCCTTCTGCAGCAACAAATTGTTTTCCGTAAACATGAGCTACACTGGCACTCTGTTTAACACATAGTCTCTGTGCATCCGATACCCTGTGTGTATTTGAACGTATCCAGAATTCACCCATTGGGACATCGTTATAACCCATTGTTTTTATTGCATCAATAGGTGCTGAATGTGGTCCTCCTGATTCAGGATGTGTATAAACAGAGTTCTGATGGGCTATTTCTGAAAATGTCCTGTAAAATTCGTCAGCGATCAGATCGCTTACGGTCCTGCGGAAATCATGAAGGAAACGGTTTGAAATATCGCGGTTTACAACGATCCTGTTTGTTATTACCGGCATATAATCAGTCATATCATATCCCCTGAGTTCCCTGAATTTATCCATGAAGCCCGGAGTCCAGTTGGCAACCCCCATTTCCCAGCTGTCTGTATGGATGAACTTAAGTGAATTTCCTTCCTGCTTTGCTTTTGTTATCAGCTTTGAGATTACATCATCGTTGTACTTAAGCAAGGCATCCCTGCTCAGATGATCCATTGACAGTCCGTTCCAGCCGTCGCTCGATGTTGACACTTTTACACCGGTACACGTCATTCCATATCTGATGATAGTCCATTCTCCTTCTGGAACATCCCATGAGAGAATTCCATCTTTACAGAAAGGTGTCACATCTATTATATCTTTAGGATTAAGAGAATTAGGAGCTTCCTCATCATAATCTTCTCTTAGTCTGTATAAGGGATAGATCCCCGACCAGCCTATTCTGTCACGTAATATTTTAATTCCATGATTTTTGATACCAAGGGTATCCGGATTTCCAGGATGCTTTCTTACTGCCTGTACAAGTATATCTTCATAAAGCAATATTGATGGCGGATCAGGCAGGGCTGAATTTATTTTAGCGGGGCCCTTAATATCCAGCTCGCTCCATGTTATCTTTTTCATGGCGAATTCTGGGGTAACAGATGGTCCTCCCGGATTCCATCCGCTCTGGACATTGATTGTCAGTTCCAGACCAAGGCGGTCAGCCTCCTTTACTGCATGGCCGTATAATTCCATCCACTTGTCGCTCAGGAAAGCCGGACCTGCATCTGTTTTCTTTGCAACCGTATAATTGGATGATCCTGCATCGAAGATAATGGCACCCCCGTAACCGTTAGCCTTCATGGCTTCAAGGTCCTGTGTTATGCACTCCCTGGTGACGTTACTGTTAAGCCACCACCAGAACGCTCTCAACCGTGCATAAGGAGGTGGATCCAGGAAATCAGCCCTGAGGTCAGAGCTGATCTCTTTCCTGAATCCTTCATTAGTCACGGTAGTCCTGCAGGAACAGCCGGCAATCAGGCTTAAAATCAAGACTGATGCCAGCTTCCCTGTGAAATGTTTTATTATTCCCATCCCGGATTTTGCTCAAGCACATTATCCTTGTTTGTATCAATAACCGTCTGGGGTATTGGCCAGAGATTATAATCGAAGGTCAGTGTCGCCTGGGCTTCTGGCCAGTAAGCATATTGTGATATACGGTCTACTGCTATGGTCCCACCCATTCTCAGTAAGGTGTTCCATCTGCACTCTTCATAGACCAGTTCACGTGCACGCTCGTCGAGAATCAGGTTGAAATTATCATCCATATCGGCAGCAGTAACCAGATAAGTACACTGAGCCCTGTTTCTGAGAAGATTTATATCATTTGCAGCACCGTTTTTATCACCGCTGCGCTGCTTAGCCTCTGCTCTGAGCAGTATTGTCTCTGAAAGCCTTATGAAATAATCATCACGGAAAAGATTGCTCCTGTTTTCTCCGGCATCCAGTCCGGTATATTTATCGGTAGCAATTTTACATGAAACCGGATAGCAAAGACTGCGGTTATTGTTATTTGTGGATTCATCCGCGCCACCAGTGTACATTTCATCCCATGGCACAGTCTGGAGATAATATGGCGATGTAGCAACATTTCCAATAAATGTTCTGCGGAAGACGACATCAGAATTTCTCATATCCTCTGCCCATTTACCGTCATAAATAACATCTCTGGTATACATTGTAGGGATGATCTGAGATATCCCTCTTCCGCCAACATCTTCCAGAGTCCCGGTCAGGTGGTTTTTAGCTCCGTCGCGGAATACCGGTCCGTAAGTACGCGAATAGGGCAATCTTGCCCGGCCGTCTTCAGCCTTATAAGCTGCATAGTCTGTCTGCAGAGCCCATATACATTCAGTATTTCCGTCCTGATAGTTTACATTTCCTTCCTGGAAAAGATCCCAGTAATGATTTGTCGTTTGTTCAAGTGTACCAACGGGAGAACTTGTGCTTCCCTGCCTGTATACCGGGATATTTATTGAAAGTTCATTTTCCCTTTTACCAAAACGGGTATTGACAAGGGAATAAATTCCGCCATCGATAACCTTATTTCCATACGAGATTGAACTGGCAAATGCAGTCTGAGCCCCTGATGAGTTTCCTTCTGCCGCAAGCTGAATTCCAAGTGCGAGATAGAGTTCACAAAGATTATGCTGAGCAGCGCCTCTTACAAGACGGCCGCCGGATGTGGTCGTTTCCGGCAGATCATTTTCAATTGCAAGAAGTTCATCTATCGCAAACTGATACGTTTCGACCCGTGTGGTACGTTCGAAATCATATTTCGCTGTCTTTGATATCTCTGTTACAACAGGTACTCCTCCAAAAAGTTCCCCAAGGTTCCGGTAAGCAAATGCCCTGAAGAATCTTGCCTGTGCAAGCACATAAGATTTTTCAGCAGGTGAAGACCATGATATCTGCGGCAAATCTGAAGCATATAGTACCAGATTTGCTTTTGAAATGACCTGGTACCATGCACTGTAAATATTAAGAAAATGGGAATGATCAGGGTTTATAGTACCATAATTGTTAAATGTATTCCCCCTTCTTATGCTAGGTACATCAAACATATCGGTACCGTTTCCACGGAAAACAAATATCCATGCTGCTTCTGTGGAATTTGCCCACAGGTCTCTCAACTGGGAGTAAATACCGACAAGTACCTGATCGATCTGTGCAGATGTTGAGAATGCATTATCAGTTGTATAAAAGGTTGTTGGTTCTTCCGTAAGAAATTCCTTATCCGACTCACAAGCGAATAACGCCAGTATGAGAACCAGTATCCAGATATGCTTTATAGAATTTATCTTGTTCATTGCTTTCATTTTTAATTGGTTAAAAGGTTGCATTAATACCAACGGAGAATGTTGACGGGACAGGATATGTATTTTCCCTTACAGGAGTCCCGGTTTCAGGATCTCCTCCGAACCAGTTGGTAAATGTGGCCATATTCTGAATACTCAGATAAGCTTTCAATGAATTTACTTTTATAACATCCAGGAGTTTCCTGTCAAATGTATAGGATAATGAAACGTCCTGTATCCTGACAAATCCTCTGGATTGTAATGCGAGATATCTTCCGTCACCCGCAAAAACAGCTGAAGGATAAACTTTACTTTTGTTCTCAGGTGTCCAGTATGGTTTTGAAGTCATGTTGGCATTAAACAGACCTGTACCTGAGGTAAGATATGCAGCTGTATTGCTCTTAAGGTAATGGTTATTTCCTCCGAACACGCCTGTGATCATAACATATAGCTCAAAATTCTTATAACCGGCAATATTGCTCAGACTTGAACGGAAATTTTCTTTTGTATAACCCAGAATGATCCTGTCGGCTGCAGTGATCCCGGCTATATCATCATGATCCTTATATTTCGGAGCACCCGGGGCTGCACCCGTCAGAGCGATATATTCAGTATCTTCCTGCTGGACAATTCCATCCTGATCATATCCATAAATTGCACCCAGCGATTTCCCGATGAAAAGACTGTTCGCAATATCGTCATCCTCTTTCCCGTCACCGTCAAGATCATCGCCATAAAGATGAACCAGCTTATTGTTGTTTTTCCAGAAAGTAAAGGTGGTGTTCCAGTACCAGTCGGAACTCTTGATATTAACAGTGTTTATCTTAAATTCAACACCTGTATTGTTAACCTGGCCCATTGAAGTTTTAATAGTGTTAAAGCCGGTCATGGCAGGAATATTTCTTGTAAAGATCTGATCGGTGGTTTTCGAGAAATAGAAATCCAGGTCAAATAAGATCCGGCTGTTAAGTATTTCAGATTCAAAACCGGCATTCCACGATTCAGTAGTTTCCCAGCCCAGGTCAGCGTTTCCAAGAGCACTCTGGTATAGTCCGTAATTAATAGTACTTCCGGTATTTGAGAATTCATACCGTGAACCGCCGGATGCAGAATTAGCAACTGTCGAAAGAGTTCCGTAAGGGCTGATACCCTGACTTCCGTTCTGACCCCATGACAATTTAAGTTTTAAGCTGTTTATTGCATCAATATTAAAGAAAGGTTCATTTGATATTTTGTATGCAACTCCTGCAGCAAAGAAATTTGCCCATTTGTTATTTGCACCAAATACCGATGCCCCGTCTCTCCGGTATGATCCTGTAAAGAAGTATTTATCTCCGAATGAATAATTAAGACGACCATAATAACCGATATTAGCTCTGTCTTCTGCATTCAGAACAACTTTCTGAACAGTGGCTTTATGCAGGCCCCATCTGCCTAGTGTGGTATTTCCGTTTGCAGCAAAATCAGAACCTGTGGTATTAACCTGCTTGTATTGCCTGAAGTCCCGTGTAGCAACAGCAGTTACATCCACATTATGTTCTCCGAATACGTGCTTATAATTCAATATATTGTCAAACACATAACTGTAAGTACTGTTGTTGTCAATATTGCCATTTGCTCTTGAAAGAAATCCCTGAACAACAGCTGCCGAATATCTTTCCAGACCTTCACCTTCAGCAATATAATAATCTTCAAAATAAAAACTGCCCGATTCATTTTTATCAAGATTGGTCTGGAGATTCAGCCTGTAGCTCAGACCTTCAACCCATGGTATGTCGATCACCGTATATGCGTTCAGTCTGAAATTATTCCTTATATCACTGTTATCTGCGACATTGTTTGCCACACCCCACAGAGGATTCACACCGGATTGAGTATAGGGATACTTTTCAAGGTTCCCCATATCATCGCGGTACATTACACCATAAGGCGACATTACCTGAGCTGTACCTATATTCGACGAAAATCCTGAATAATCGCGTCTTGAATAACCGGCATCAAAACCAATCTCAAGCCATTTTGTAACATTTGTCTTCAGTTTAGCAAGAAATGACAGTCTGTTAAAATCATCACCAAGAATAATTCCTTTGTTGACATCATATGAAGTGGACAAATAATAATTTACATTCGGATTTGCACCGGAAACAGCTATCTGGTAATCCTGTACCACGCCGGTTCGGGTAACTTCATCAAGCCATACCGTTTCTTTTCCGGCAGCAAGGTTGGCAAGCTCACCCGGTTTCATCCATTCAGTTGAGCCCGGAGTATACTGATTACGTGCATTAACAACTGAAATCCACTCCTCTCCTTTCATCATAACAGGCTTATTCTGCCAGGTCTGTATCCCTGAAGAAGCCTTAAAACTTATCAAAGGCTTGCCTATCAACCCTTTCTTGGTTGTTATCGCAATTACTCCGTTTGCTGATCTTGATCCATAAGCGGCTGCAGAAACGGCATCCTTCAGGACATCAAAGCTGGCTATGTCATTAGGATTAATATCTCCGAGACTACCCAGGAAAATAACCCCGTCGAGTACTATCAGCGGATCATTGGATCCGGAAATTGAATTCTGACCACGGATCAGCATGCTGGGCTGCCCTCCGGCAGTGTTGGTAGCTCCTATATCCAGACCGGAAATATTCCCTTTCAGACTCTCCAGTGCATTGAACTTGGGTAACTGTGCCACAGGCGAACTTTCAACATTTAACGATCCTACTGTTCCTGTAAAATCGCGACGTAAAGCTGTTCCGTACCCTATTACAACAACCTCAGCAAGACCAATTGCCTCTTCCTCCATCACTATATTAATTGAGGACTGAGCTGCAAGAGGTATTTCCAGAGTTTTCAAACCGACAAACGAAAATACCAGAACAGCATCATCAGGTAAGTTACTGATTGAAAACCTTCCTTCCATATCAGTAAGTGAACCGAGATTCGTACCCTTTACCGCAACAGTAACCCCCGGCAGTGGTTCGCCATTAGAATCAGTGACCCTGCCGCTTACTGCATTCTGTACAGCATTACCATCAGGGATTACCCCATCATTGCTGAAAGCTAAAACATTCACTGCCGGCATCATGATCATTACTAAAAAGATCTTAACCGCAATGAAGTTTCTAATCTTTTTTCCGCTGAGGAAAAATAAATTAACCTTCTTTTTTTCTTTCATAGATTTAGTAGAATTAATTAAAATAAAAAGTTAAAAAACCGGCAAGTAGTTCAAATTTTTAAAATATACCGGTATTATGAAATATGATCAACAGATCTGAAAATAGAGTGACATGGGTCTAGTCGATTGATAACTAAAACCGGAAAATTCATCGCTATATCATATATGACGGATCATTGATGGTTTGGGTTGCGTTATGTCAGTATATATTGATAACTTCTCCTTCAACAAAAATACAATTTCTGAAGGAATTAATATTTTTAAAGCTAAAAATTGTCAAATAACATATCCTGTGAAAAGATCCTTTATAATCATAGTAATAATAATTATTGTATTTACTCATCAGGGATTATCACAAAAGGTTGATTCCCTTGCATTCAGGCTGAATACAAGACATTCATTTTATTCAGTTGAAGAAAATGCCGAAATGATACTCCATGTTCCCCTGGCCTATACTTCAAATAGGATAAATATATCCGTATTACTGCTTAATAATGACACTCTCTGCAGATGGAACGGCATACCCGGACAAAAAATCGTAAGAATACCTTTTAAACCAGTTATAGATAAAGGTTTTCACAGGTTAAGGGCCGAAATACGGGTTTCCGGAAGTATCACCAGATTCATAGCAAAAGCTGACCTACTGAAACTGGAATATAAGTCAAATGAGGTTAAAACTGACCGTCTTACGGGAGGGCTGATAGTCAATAAAAGACAATTCTTCCCGGCCGGATTTTACTGCTATTCACCAATTCACCCCGGACTACCTGAAGAAGAAGTAGTTAAAGGATTCAACATGATCTCTCCCTACCAGAAAATATTGCCATCATCATTTGATGCAAGGAAAACCTATATGGACAGGTGTGCACAGCTGGGGATGAAAGTGCACTATAATCTTCTTTCTGTATCA
>CAYQZL010000140.1:6547-11253 GCA_964421975.1 uncultured Rikenellaceae bacterium | reverse complement strand
ATGACGGTCACCCTGATATGTGTTATGCAGTGCTTGACCTTACCGGCGATGGCCGCGATGAGATAGTGGTCTGGAATCCTGAAGAACTGTGGGTCTACACCCAGAGCGATAATCCTAAACCCGGCAGACTGTATAAACCGGTAAGAAATCCAATGTATAACAATTCCAATTATCAGGCAACTGTATCACTGCCGGGCTGGAACCGGTAAATCGCAAAATTGTTGAACAGCAATGATCTGTTATCGCCCTAAGTGCCATACACGATATCTTTCAGATTAAAATGACTGAGGGTGGATTGAATTTATAAACTATAAAGGATTTCCTTCTGTGATTACAGTAACCCGGACCCTTGAACTTGTTTCGCTATTTGTGTTGCAATCAAAAGAAATATCGTTGCGGCCATTTTTTATCAATGGTATATTTCCATGAACAGGAATATCTTTTATAAATTCTCCCTTTGAACCATATAATTTTGAATCTGACCCGGATCTGAATTCCAGGTACATCCCTGATTCCATTCTGACAGGAAATGAAATTTTTTCTTTTCCAACGCTTATTGAAGGATTCTCAATCGCAACAGGGATCATGGGCAGTGCTTTTACCGGCCCGATATGACAGCTCACCACTCTGTCTTTGGGGATGTTATTATACCATAACTGGAGTTTATCAATGCTTTCGAATCTCACACTGTGCATGTATGAGTTATAAACATAGAACTGTGATTCATCGGGCCATATGTAATTGCTGAATTCCGATGATTCAATCTCAACAAGCTCAAAATACTTCCATCCCTTGAAATCTATTTTGATGAAATGGTCACCCCTGGCACCGTGACTGAACTGATGCGGACTTTCAAGCCTGAGATTCAGTAATTCTCCATTACCATCTCCGCATACCCAGACTCCCAGAGCATGATTCTTACTTAAGTTGAGCCAGGGATCAAATGCTTTTTCCATTTTAATCCATGATCCTTCCTGGGGGCTCAGGCCATCGCTTTGTGCATAGAAAGTACCGCTGAGCTCATTTTTTATGGTCCCTGAAGAAACCCTGATCCCGCCTGAAACGCCATCAGCTGCATTTTTATTAATGAACTCACAGGAATCTGAAAAATCAGCGATTACGACATTGCCCGGATCATCATATTTTCTGACAGACATCAGCAGTTCAATCCTGAGTTTAAGAGCTTGTTCCCCGTATTCGTTATTTACTGACCATTCTGCTGATGGATGTTTATTATCTGCAACTTTATGCTTTGCATATCTTACCGGTTTAAAATTCCAGTCACCATCCTGCTCTTTAAAAAGGGTGTATTCTTTTCCGGGCTGCCTGAGCAGGGCGCGAACTGTATCATTAAAGTAATTCTTATGTCGTAATTCTTCATATTGTTTTATTATTGATATTAGCCTTTCATATGCAGGATTAGCTTCTATGGTCTTTTTATCCACACCTCCAAGCATTGCAAGTCCGGCATTATTGCCTGTCATTTTACAACACAGATATTCCACATCATCTGTAAAAGTAGGTTCTCCCTGCGGCGGATTCCAGGTAGAATTCCCATACCAGCCCAGATGTAAGGGGAGTAAAAATCCCCCGTTTTCCGCAGCTGAATATTTATCTATCAAAGGCGAATGCCCTTTCCAGATCCCATGTTCCCATTCATTTGATCTTATCTTTTCAGGAAGAAAGAGAGAGGGCGCTTTAATGGATGCCAGATGAATATCAAAAAATCTCTTATAACCCCGGGTAGCTCTGTCCCAGGCCTGCCAGCGCGAACGATAATGCCACCAGTGATGTGACATTGAACTCATTTCCATTCCAACAGGTTGTTCAAGCTTCTCAGCAATACCGAATATGAATTTAGTGCCGTAATACCAGAAATTTTCCTCTCCTCCGAGTACATTTGCACCATCAATTGCATCCAGGTATATCCCGTCAAAACCACATTCATTTACAATTTCTGCAGTTCTTCCTGCAATTTCATTGAACAGATCAGTTTCTGGTCCAGGAACAAACCTTCCGAATCTTTCACTGAGATGGAATGCTTTTTCATTTGCAGAGTGGGCTGATGACTTTGTTCCGTTCGCACCACGTTTGCAACCTGTAAATGTATAAGGTGGCGTTACTGTCACTCCGCTGAACTCAATTATTTCATCTCTTATCCTGAGCGAAACACTGTTTTCCACATGAAATCCGGTAATGGTTGAAACATGAGCCGTTGATTCTTCAACTGTAATTTCTGTCGCTGTACTGTCAATCGCTTCTTTTAAGGTAAATACTTCAGAATACCCCAGATCATGACTGGGAACAGGGCTTACATATTTCGTGTTCTTATCTATGAAAAAAGCATATGTATGGAATATTGATGATATCCCGGCTTCATGAAGCCTGTCATTTATTCTTCTGAAAGCAGCCCAGCCATCAGGCCATTTCTGCTTGTTGAGTTCAAAATCCCCGAACCTGAAAAAATCACCGCCACCATGATTATCAATCTGATTAAATCCCAGATTGCGGCACATCTCTATCCACTCTTCAACAGTCTCTTCTGTTAAAGTGCCGAAGTTCATCAGATATGAGCCATACCCTTCCTTTTGCATCAGAGCCCAGGCTCCTCCTTTATCTGAAAAAGGCACATCTTTAGCATGCGAAATAACATCCCGGATAACAGGAAGAATATCTTTCTGAGGTACTCCCAGTAATACTATGGCGGCACCTTCGAATCCAAATCTCTTATAACATGCTGCCCATAAGTGATTTTGTAAAGCCGGAAGATGACGAACATGTGTGAATAGGTTCAATGATAAAACACAGGCTGCAAAAGGCTCATATGGCATTGCGTCCAGATTTAAAGGAGCATTCAGGAAAACGAGTGACTCAGCATTACCTCTAACCGATGAAACCGTTAACCTGATGCGGTCTTTTGCTTTTTGAACTTTAATATCGGCAATAACACCGGAATTACCGAATTCCATTATGAGATGTCTTCCGGAATGTTTAATAGATGTAATGTCATCTTTTTTACTATTTGAAATGATATAGGCACATTTTGATCCTTCCCGTTTATCAAGATAATCTGTTCCGGAACTTTTATCAATAAAATGAAGATTAGTTCCATCTGAACCGATTTCATACCTGAAATGTTCATTTTCTATTGTCACATGCTCATATTGGGAAGATCTGCATGCTCCCATTAAAATCCCTAAAAGTATAGCTGTAATTGAGCAGATTTTATTCTGCAGAAGGTTCCTTTGCATTTCTTTCGATTTTTGGTTGCTCTTAATCCTGGCTTCGAAAGCACTTTGAAATTATGTCTTGATCGGCTGACAAGTGGGGCAGTAATATACAGCTCCACCCAGATATGCCTCTTTTACAATTATATTACCACAATTAGGACAGGGATTTTTTAATGTATTTTTTGAAAGAATTGTTATGTATCTGCCATATTGGCCAAATAGGTCTTTTTCAGTATCCCGTCCTCCCATATCTGTCATCTTATTTAAAGTCGTTTTCAGGCTATAAAATAATTCAGCTTTATGAAAATCGGTAATTGTAGATTTTTTTCGTTTAGGATTAATACATGCATTAAAAAGAATATCCTGTAAAACTCCATTACCAAGTCCCGGGATACGCTGTTCCGTTGCAAGTAATGCTTTCAGTGAAATGTCTTTAGTGGTATTTTTAAAGATGTTGTCAAAATATAATTCATCAAAAGTATCATCCAGTGGTGAAATACTTGATATGCTATGCTGGTAATATGGGTTATCGAATTTCCCCTTATAGGCCCATATTCCGCCATACATTGCTACTGTAAATGCTGCATAGCTGCCATCATCAAACTCAATCAGCAACTGATGTTTTTCCGGACGTTCTTCGGAACTTAAATAATATCTCATATTGGTTCCCTCACCAATTGTGATACTTATTTTTTCATCACAATATATATCAACGAACATTCCATGTCCTTTTGTTGATTTAATCTGTCTTCCGGTTAAAAGGTTCATATATTCATCAGGATTGCCGTAATAAAAAGCAAATTTATGCTGACTTGTAGCTGGATAAACCTTTACTATCTTTTTATTTATCAGGGTATTGCCTGCCTGAATACCGATTGTTTTTGATTCAGGAATTTCTAACATAATTACGGTTATTATGAATTTCAAATAACATCCTGTTTCTCAGAATAAATCTGTACATTTTAAACCGTGTACTTATTATTGTCTGTTTTTGTTATCCTTTTAAAACTGCAGAAGGACTGAAAGCCTGTTGATTTTATTTGCATATATATCTTTGTGGAAATTAGGGCCTTTCATTTTGTTAACTATTGTTTTTTCTTATCATCAGTTGTAAACGGCAGGGCTTATATATAAGCTTATTAAATAGTTTATCTAATAACAACCATAGCCTGAAGCTAAAAAAGCTGATGAAAAGATGAGGTTGTATCTTTGCAAGATATTTATTACTAAATATTCTGATTGACCGGGAAATGCCTTTTTTTGGTAAGAACCGATCAATATTTGATTCATTAAATGAATGTAAATGAGCAGATTTGGGAGTAAGTCTGTTACAATGTACACACAATGAATATTCTAATTTTTCATTATAAGGAGTTGTGATAATCAGTTTTCCATTTGATTTTAAAACTCCCAGAAGTTTTAAAATAAATAGATCGGAAGAGCGTCGTGTAGGGAAAGAGTGTAGGGTTGGGGGGT
>CAYQZL010000140.1:0-6537 GCA_964421975.1 uncultured Rikenellaceae bacterium | reverse complement strand
TCTTCCGATCTAAATAAATACTTCAGGATCAGATACATGTTCAAGAATTTCTGAAGCGACAATACAATCGATCGAATTTTCCCTGAGTGGGATATTATATACATCTGCTATAAGCCCTGCATGATTTTCATGTTTTAATCGTTTGACGGCATTTATTGGATTTTTTGTTGATATGTCCATTGAAATAACCTTTTTTCCCAATGGAATGATTTTTTCAGATAACCAGCCGCCACCGCAACCAACATCAAGAACTATTTCTCCATCACCGGGGATTTCATTAACAATAGCCTCTCTGAGTCTTTTTAATTCAAATTTGGATGCTTTCGGAATGCTGTTTTCAAGGTAATCAAAGATTTCAGCATCTTTTTGATAATGATCTATATACCTGAATGGGGAATTAAATTGATTATGAATTGAAGATTTTGATATAGCATCATTCTCATTAAGAATTATTTTGGGAACAGACTCAACCACAGGATACTCATTTTTTGAAATAGGACAGACTAATAAATTCTTTACCGCATCATATTGAAATGATTCTTTACTTATCGGATCAACCAGTAGATCAAGCAGGAAACTTTTATTCATATTCTTATTTAGTATTGATTAAAAATACAATATAACCAATATATATTAATATCATCAGAACTCCCTGCCACCTTTCCATGGTATGCTTTTTACCTATAAACATTATAGAAAATAACAGTAAACTGGCAAAGATGGTCATTATTATATCTACTTCTGAATATGGATTAAACGGCAATGGACGAATTATTGAGCTGACACCTAAGATCCAGAAAATATTAAAAATATTTGATCCCACTGCATTGCCAATGGCTATATCGGTCTGTTTTCTATAGGCTGCTATTGCTGAAGTCGCAAGTTCTGGCAATGAAGTTCCCAGCGCCACAATTGTCAGACCGATCAATGATTGGCTTACATTAAATAATTCAGCGATTTTTACTGCACCATCCACAATCCATTTACCACCTAAAGTTAATCCCACCATACCAACAATAATGTATAAAGATGATTTTAAATAACTGAACTGTTTGATATCCGTATATCCGGATTCCCCGCTTATCTTTGCGATGTCGAAGGTATAGTAAAGAAAAATTATAAAAAATGCTATTAAGACGATGCCGTCTATTCTTGTCAGACCGGAAAAACCTTCGCCGTCAATAAGTGCGTCGTTAGCCATGACTCCCAGGATGACAGCCGCAAGCAGACTTAATGGTATTTCTTTCCAGACAGTATTTCTTTTCACAACCAGCGGATAGATAATCGAGGATAAGCCTAATATTAACAGAATATTGGCAATATTGCTGCCTAAAATATTACCGATGGCAATGTCTGGATTTCCGCTCGTACTGGCGAAAATATTTACGATCAGTTCCGGAGACGAGGTGCCAAAGGCGACAATCGTCAGACCGATAACAATAGCTGAAATATTTATTTTTTTTGCAATAGAAGACGCTCCTTCAACAAGCATATCAGCACCCTTGATCAGGAGAACAAAACCAATTATGAATAAAATGTATGTGAGCATATAACTTCATTCTAAAATATACTATGAAAGTCATTGATACATATCCGCTGTCAGACATCGTTAACCTTTTACATATTCCCAGTCTTTAATTTCCTCAAAGGTTTTGTAACCTTCCCTGACTGATGGATGGTTTAAGACAGATTCTTCGCTTACTTCCGGGATTAATGCATCAACAATGCCGTTTTTAATGAAGATAAAATTGAATCCTAACTGATTTGCCCCGACCAGCCGGTAACCTTTCTTCTTGCCCAGATTTACCATTGCTAAAGGGGATGCTCCATGATAAACAGGGTGTCTATCTGAAAATTCAGCTTCCGGATCATAGGGGACAACAATATCATTTAATCCAAATTCGTTGTGAGTTTCTATAATAACGACTTTAGGATCAATGACTGATAAGGCGTCCCAGATCCAATAGTCATTTCCATCAATATCAATTGAAAGAAGTCCGATTTCTCCATTTATCCCTGCATTTGTAATTAATTGATTTACATTTTCAGGAGTAACCTTTTCACAAATGAATTTTGGTTTGTATTGCAGTGGATTTGGGTATTTTCTATAGAAACGTTTACCGCGATTAATACTCCATTTATCACAATCAATAAATAAGCCATACCAGCCAAAATTGAAGAAAAGATTAGCACAATTGCTATTGATCCCGTCATTTGATCCTATGTCCACAAACTGTTTGTTAGCCATTCCCATAATGGAAAAGATAAAAAGTAATTTCCCGTCTTCTTCATTTTGTGAAAAAACCCGGAACCCGGTATCCTGGAGTTTGGGAATATTCCCTGATCTGGAACAATCCTGATAATAATGGAAGAGTGCACGTTGCTGGATCTGAACCGATGGATGAAACCTGTTCCGGATTTTCAGGATCAGAAACCAGTGCTTCAGGATGTTTTTTAGAATTCTGATCATTTATTATTGATTGTTAAAGATTATAAATACAGAACCAGGATTCAAAAGATAGCTCAGTGTCCATACTCTTCACGAAATAAAGTGCATCCGGGCTGTTATTATTATTATATCACAAGGTTTTTATGACCATCGTTGAGCAAGTTACCAGATTTTCAAGAATATAATTCTCTTCTTTTTGTTTCTTTATATAATTTTCGAAAAGTTGTTTTTTGCCTGGAAACTTGATGATTAATTCTTTACATCGTTTTTCCAGATTAACAAATACAAAATCATCGCTATCCTTGATATTGTTCCCGGGAATTATTACTTCATCAATCAGTTTCATCCCCGATGACTCTATCTGCTTATGAATTGCCTCCTGCTTCAGTATCAGCGGATGCTCATAATCGCTTGTTTTTTCAATATAACCATCATCGATTATAACAATGCCGGCTGGATCAAGACATGCTGAAAGTTTTGTCAGAGTCGAGAAGTAATCACCAAATACAGGACCGATAGCTCCAAGAATAATTATATCAAATGAAGGTAGTTTTGTAATCCTTTCCCTGATGTCACCGACTTCAAAACTGCAGAGATGGTCGACATGGTATTCAACAGCTTTCTTTTTAGCATAATCAATAAAATCCGCTAATGCATCAATCCCATGACACAGACACTTCAGCTTATGAGCTATCTTTACAGTAACTGCACCTTTCCCACAGCCCAGGTCAAGTACCCTGAGGTCAGGGATATTCCCCTTATGTTTGGTAATAAGTCTGATTATTATTTCAGGATCAGCCCCTATTTCCCATAAGTCCTGAAGTATATATGGAATGAATGGAAATAGTTTTATATCTGTCCCGTCCATGGCAGTTACAACGCTTTCTTCAACAGATTTCATAGTACATAAAGTATTATGTATTGTTCTTTTTTAATTCTTTCAAAAGTCCCGTGAGATTAACAATGGAGTAAACGAGGCTCAATATTAGATAAATACCAACAATTATCCATTCTGATGATAAATCAGGTTCAGATCCCTTGAGAATATCGAGTCCTGAAAGAATTGTCGGGATAAAGTAGAACAATAAAATAATGGTTAATGCAGCTCTTATTATTTTCATATTCTTAAGATAATTTGATATTCAGTTGAGAGAAGGTATTACAAATTCAATTTTGAAACTCAGCACAGTCTTTATCTTGTCAGGGATATTTTACGAAAATCTGAAAGGAGGGACCTTTATCAGTTCCGGCTTTGTTTTTGGCAAACAGAATTGTCTAACAGTTTTTTTCCAGTCTTGTTTCATGAGATTAAATTGTTTTGAGCAGTGATACAATTTTTATAGCTACCCGAAAAAGCTGTCAGAATAGACATATTTGAATTTATGACGGTAAAAGTGGTTTCATTATTATCCGGATTAGCAGATAAAACAATCCTATTCATTTCCCAGGTTAAAAGAAATATACTTGTTATAACCCGATCCACCTTTGCTACCGGCATCATAGATTAAGCCATAAACAGGTGAATTATGCTGATGGTAAAGAACATTTCCCCTTAACCATGAGCCATCAATCCCGGGAACAATTAATCGTGCATCGGCTGTTTTGTCGAAATCGCTTATTACAGAAAGATAAATGTCCCTGTCTTCTTCAGAAATGAAAGATAAAATGATCTTATCTCCCCATGCTACCAAATCAGCACCTGCCTGATCGGAGTCCACTGCATTGGTCACCACCGTTCTGTCTGATATCCTTACAGGTTCTGACCAGAAATTGCCGGTGTTTTTGGAGCTTAAATAAAGATACCCGTCAGATTGACGAAAAACAGCAATGGTCATTTTCTTTCCGGGCAGGTAAATCAGGGGAAGAATTGCTATGGTCTCACTTTCTGATGTTCCAAGGTTATCGGCAAACTGTTGGGGTGGGGTGAGTGAATTATCCGGTAAAATCTGCCGGTGCCATCCTTTACCATCCATGCTCTTGTAAGCAATATCCACGGAACCATCGGGCAGGCAAACCAGGGATGGATTGGAAAAACCTGCAGGGTGCTTATGACTGAGATATGCTGCTTTGCTCCATTTGCCATTGGATTCACGGATACTGTATTGTATCTGATCTCCTGAAGCAAATACAGTTAAGATGCTGCCATCGGGGCGAATAGTAATATCCGCTGTTTGAGTGGGCGGTTCATCAATGGAGGTAATGAGATGGCTATCCAAAATCCAGCGATCTTTTTTTTCTGAATGTCCGGAAGTGGCAAAGGCATGATGGTAAACAGCTTCTGAAATCTCATGGACGATGTGGATGATCCCATCGGCGGACAGGACAGAACCAACACCTTCCAGATCGCTGATCTGCGGGCGGTTCTCTGCGTCTGCCTCAAACCATGACTGACCTCCATCTGTGGATTTTACCATCATAAAGATATTGTCGGTTTCTGTAGGTTCCATGATAAAATAAAGTTCGCCTTTATTGTTTTCATAAGGTCCTATTCTGGCCGGTGTTTCCACGAAAGTGCCCCCAAGATGTCCTTCAGGTACATTTACTGAAAATTCTGGCACAGGTCCTGCAAGCGGACGTCCCATGTGATCGACAATCCGCAGGGAAAAACGGTCACCGTCTCTCACCAGTTGGGGTCCGTCTGACCATCTGCGTACAACTAATGCAAATTCCCACTCTGCCGATGCACCTGTTTCAGGCTCGGGATACCAGCCGGGAGTGGTGGGTGCAAGGCTGATACCCGCACCCGGATTTGGCGGCATTGCTGACACCGCGATCAGATCATCGGCTTCTTCACCAAAGAAAAATGCTTCGCAGCTTACTATGCTCACAGGCGGCGATGCTGCTGATTCATATGGAAACTCCTGGGCTTCAATAAAGGTCCATGGTCCGTTATTCCAGCGGTATTGAAGATTGTATTGACGACGATAAGCTGAGTTATCAGTCTCTACTTCGAAACGAATGCGAAAGGGAGAATCTACTGTTTGAAATGGAGCTTTGTTGATAGCAGTTGCCCATCCATCGTCTTCATCAAGATCAACATCAAAATCGGAACGCACACGAAAAGCCGTAACACGATCCGTGGAATAATCAGAATCTGCTTTTGTTGATTGGGATTGGGTACTTACCTGCTGTGTCAGAAACACAATTGCTGTCACCAGGAGGCTGTTAAAAATTGTAAATATTTGTATCATACTTTTTTCATACTATTTTTTTTATGCGAATTAATTCTGCTTTCTGCAAGACCTGAGTTACTTTTTACTTAAATCTTTCGACGAATTTATATAATCTTGAGAATTAAATACAAAAGGGAATAAAATTGATTAGGAGAACAACTTGCCAATATTGTCCGTTACGGGTGGTGTTTTATTTATCCAGCATTGTCATAAGCTGCTTTTAGCCAGCCAATTACTTCCTTGTCAATGTTTTTTATATCTGAAAGATTGATCCTGTGCGAGCACATTGCGTTTGGAGTATTGATCGCTTCTAATTTTCCTTTGGGTTCTTGTCCTTTAAGGTTTATACCAATTTCAAAACGAATCTTGGTTGCCGGCTGGAATATTGCAAATTGTTTTTTCCTTCTCAGGCTCACATATGCATTTTTAGGGGCAATTTCAATATCTTCACCGAACACTTTAATTTCGTTAAGTAATTTCTCATACAGCGGTTTAAAATGTTCTTTGCCCTTGTATTGCAATTCAATAAGGTCATTTTTATTTTCTGCCGAATCTGAATCAGATCCTTTTGCTTTATGAGCAATTAAGTTTGCAAATCCATGGGTTAGGCTATGCTTGTCTTTCAAATACTTAATTATTTCACCATGTTTGTCAAAATTTTCCTTTTTTACAATGGCAATCCATTGTTCCAATGTTTTACCTGTGTTCTTGTGAAGGTTTTCAATCATTGTCAGGGTAGCTTTATCCATAGTACTATTATTATTTAGTTGTGTATTTCGATTGCAAAAAATCAATAGTTGCTTTCATTAGTTTCCTGAGAGCTTCCGGATTGATGTCAGATAATTTCCTGATGTAGATACAGGCTTTCCCAGATCGGAAGAGCACACGTCTGAACTCCAGTCACCGCTCATTATC
>CAYQZL010000139.1:0-11306 GCA_964421975.1 uncultured Rikenellaceae bacterium | reverse complement strand
CCAAAATCCCATTCATAAATATAGCCTCTGGTGGATTTATCAGTAATTGATACTTCAAGTGGTGCTTCTCCCTCCATCGGATCCACAGAGAAATCAGCATCCACGTGGATCGATTTATAATCAATTGTATCAGAATTTTTGCAGCCGAGGGTGTAGACTTCAAGCTTGTAAATAACATCCACAAGTGGTGGTGTGAATATTTTAGGATCGATATCCAGGGTCGGGTATGGAATGACTGATTCCGGAACAGATGACCAGAGGAAAGTGATTTCATTTTTAAGGGCAAGTGGAACACCTGTTATTATATCAAAATATGGAAAAGATTTTACTACAGCTTCAGCTGTTCCGTCAAGGGCAACATAGTTGCAGTGTTTCATAGGATTCATCAGCTTTGCTTCAGCAAAAGGAGCCTTATCGAAAACTATCCATGCCGTCATTGTCGTATCGTAACCACCCGTTATTACAACCCTGTACCCGCCTTCATCGAGACTACCGAGAGTTGAGTTTCGTACCTGAGTTTCATTTTTCCGGAGAATGCTGAAACTTTTCGTTGCCGTGCTCCATTGATACCAGGCGAAATCTGAAACAGGTTTGTTATCCGGGATCAGGGCTGTAAGTGTCCCTGCAGCCGCCCCTGTTTCATTACAGTAAATGAAGATCTGATCTTTGACACCCTGAGATGAAGGGTAAACAGTATTTCTTACAGAAACTGCACCCGGCGAATTCAATTGTGCCGACACGAAATAGCTTATTAAAAGAAAAACTATAGAAATACTGAAACGCACAGGCTGAAATAAATTTTTATATTAACGGATACATTGACTTCAATCGTATAAATATCTGCAAGTATAATAAAAATATGTTTAGAGGCTGCCCTGACCCTTTTCTTTACTATGTTGAAAAATATCCGCCATAATTACACCTCTTTCCCTGTTGCTGAAAATGATTTCGTTAAATTTGAACCGCTCTGAATACCTTACTCAATATAAAATGACCGTTAATTTTCTAAATGATCTGAATGAAGCTCAGAGGCAGGCAGTGATCAATACTGAAGGCCCTTCCCTTGTAATAGCCGGAGCAGGTGCGGGAAAGACACGTGTTCTTACATACAGAATTGCATACCTGCTACAGAAAGGTGTTCGTGCAAACCAGATCCTTGCATTAACTTTTACCAATAAGGCAGCCGGAGAAATGAAGGAAAGGATTGCCGGTATTGCCGGATCCGGGATTGCCAGATTCTTATGGATGGGAACTTTTCATTCAATCTTCGCAAGAATACTCAGGAAGGAAGGCGAAAGACTCGGTTACAAGCCTAATTTCACCATTTATGATACTTCCGATTCAAAAAGTCTTATAAGGTCTGTTATAAAAGAGCTCTGTCTCGATGATAACATTTATAAACCGGGAGTAATAGCAGCAAGAATTTCAGCAGCTAAGAATAATCTTATAACCTCAGGCATTTATGCTGCTGACAGTTCCATGCAGGAATATGACAAATCCTGCAGAATGCCGCTGATGGCTGAAATATACAAAATATATTCCACCCGTTGTTTCAGGGCAAATGCAATGGATTTTGATGACCTTCTGTTAAATACAAACATCCTTTTCAGGGATTTCCCGGACGTCCTTGAATCTTTCCAGCAAAAATTCAGGTATATCCTCGTTGATGAATACCAGGATACGAATTTTGCCCAATATCTTATTGTAAAAAAACTGGCTGCCCGGCACGCTAACGTATGCGTGGTTGGAGACGATGCCCAGAGTATTTATTCCTTCAGAGGTGCAAGGATAGAGAACATTCTCAAATTCAGGGATGATTACCCCGGTTCACGCCTCTTTAAGCTTGAACAGAATTACAGGTCCACACAGACCATAGTCAATGCGGCAAATGATATAATAGCCAATAATGAAGGACAGATCCAAAAAACTGTCTTTTCGAAAAACGAACCCGGCGAAAAGATAATGGTCATGCAGGCAATGACGGATATGGAAGAGGGATTCAATATTTCATCAGATATTTTTGACCGGAGACTCACACAGCAGCTTAAATGGGAGGAGTTCGCAGTTCTTTACAGGACAAATGCCCAGAGCCGTATCTTTGAAGAGACACTTAGAAGGAAGAACATTCCTTACAAAATATACGGGGGACTTTCTTTCTATGAACGCAAGGAAATAAAAGACATACTTGCTTATTTCAGAATGGTTATCAATCCGGGCGATGAAGAGGCCTTTAAAAGATCCGTAAATTATCCCAAAAGAGGAATAGGTGATACTACCATTCTGAAAGTACTTGAGATGGCTGCCTTATCAGGTGTTTCTGCATGGAATATAATCACTGATACTGAAAGACTGCCGGCTCATTTCAATTCGGGGACGATAAGGAAACTTTCAGCTTATACTGACCTGATAAATACATTATCACTCGGAAAAGAGCAGGCTGATGCATATTCAAAAGCAAGAGAGATTGCATTCGGTTCAGGAATAATGAAAGAGCTGAGAGATGGCAAAATGCCTGAAGAGATAAGCAGGTATGAAAACATGGAGGAGTTGCTGAATGGTATCAAAGCTTTTACCGAATCTGCAGAGACCAACGGTGAACCTTCCACTCTTGAAGCATATCTGGCAAATGTAGCCCTCCTGACCGATCAGGATAATGAGAAAGAAGAAGACCGCGATAAGGTCACCCTGATGACGATGCATTCTGCCAAAGGACTGGAATTCAATTATGTGTACATAGTCGGGATGGAAGATACTTTGTTCCCTTCCCCGATGTCGGCTGGAAGTTCCAGGGAGCTGGAAGAGGAAAGAAGGCTTTTTTATGTTGCACTGACCAGGGCAAAAAAACAGGTTGTATTAAGTTATGCCCTCAACAGGTATAAATGGGGAAATCTTGAAAGAAGTAATCCAAGCCGGTTTCTGAGGGAGGTTGATGAGAAATTCATTCATTATCCCCAGACAGGAGGAAAGCCATTCCGAAGCAGACTCCGAGAAGATGAAAAACCTTTCCGTGTAAAGGAGGAAGCAGTTCCGTTTACCCCTCCGCCCCGGCTCAGGAAATTCAGAACTGAAGCTGTACCTCAGATATCCTTATCCGGCAAATCATCAGTTACGGGAATAACTGACTTTGCCGAAGGCGATACCGTGATCCATGAAAGATTTGGTCAGGGAGTTATTATCTCCATCGAAGGAGAAGCCCCTAATAATACTGCCTCTGTCGATTTTGAAACCGGCGGGAAGAAGAAATTACTCCTTCGGTTTGCTAAACTGAAGAAGATCTGAACAAAGATTCTGAATATTACAATGAGATCCCTTGCTTACGCCCGGGATGACAGTAATGCTTAGTCTATTTCTTCTGCTGCGTTCCGGCCTGGTTGAAATTGATCTGTCTGAGAGTATATCCTGCAGTAGAAATTGTGTGACTTATACCGAGATTGATCTCCTTTGTTTCGGATTTTAATTCCAGTTCATTCTTACCATTATAAGTCTCCATGGCCAGAACGATCGCATCTTTTAATTCGGGGATATCGTAATATGATGATAATCCTGACTTTGAGTATGCCCGTTTATCCATTGTCAGCTTTAGATCATTTGTACACCACAATAAGCCATGATCCTTGCTGTCAGTTTCCTTAACCATGTATTCATCGCACTTGTATCCGGCTATTACCCTGGTATTACCTGTTTTTGTAATGTCCGGCTTAGTTGTTTTAGCCTCCGGTTGATCCGGGAGGGTACTTTCATCCGGTATTTCACTAATAAAACCCATCCTCATAGCCCCGATATCCGTCATCATAATCATACTCTTATTATCACCGTCCACAACTATTTTTGTGACAGCTGAAGCCTGTTCTCCCTGCTCGGATGTTCCAGTTGTCTTTGATTCAATTCCTCCGTTCAGATTATTGTCATTCCAGTAGACATCATAATCCATATTAACTACATCCTTCCCGTCATGTATCTCGGTAACCATATACATTCTGTTATTGAACGAATATGACTCATTGTATCTGGAAGTGACCTTTTTTCCCACAAGACCGCCAATGTTAATACTTCCCTGCTCCCGGGTTTCGGTGGTTTCGTTCTCCTTCTGCTGGGTTGATGTTTCCTGTGTTTTCGCAGCCTCCTCAACTCTTTTATTGACGGCAGTATCAATTTTCTCCTCGACCTTTTTATTTATGGCCTTGTTGATCCGGTTCTTCAAAATATTCCCAACCTGACAATACGAATAGGAAGGTATTATCAGAGCAAGTATGACCGATAAGATGATTGCCCGTGTTTTCATAGCTTTAATATGGTTAAAATATATACTATAAAGTTATGAAATTCTGAAAAACAAGATCCGGTATATAATTTTCAGTATTTTGTCTTTATCGAATCAATTGTGACAGTGAGTGCAGATTCAAGCACATCCATTCCTGTCTTAACCGATTCAGGGCATTTCTCAAATTCACTGAGGAAGGCTTTACCGGCTTCATCATAGGCCCTGAACCGCAAGATCAGTGAGTCAAGCTGCAGTTTGGCCTCTTTTGCCTGTTTCAGGAACTGGTCAGGCTTGCCACTGGCCCCTGTCTGCAGCGATCTGGTAAGGGCTGACAGTTCTTCAAGAGCTTTTGAATAATCAGCTACCGATGTTTTTGTGAACCTGTCAACGCAGTCACCAAGGTTTTTAATCCCTGTCCCGAGTGTTGAAATACCTGCTGAGCTTATGCCAATTCCTTTTTGCTTTCTGCAGCCACAGTCCGCTATCCTGATTACCTGCGTAACCGGGATTTGAAGAATTGCTCTCCTTACAGGGACCTATTGATGTTGGATTTTCCGGCAGGCCTGGATGGGCGGGAGAAGCAAGGGTCGAAAGACCAAGTACAGACAGAAGCAGAAGTTTTCTCATAATACGCAGGGATTTTGATCTTATGGCCGGTCAGTTTCTGTTTATTACTCCGCCTAAGTCTCTGATAAGCAGGTTGTTCATGTACAAACTGACATAGTCGGTAAGTCCGTCATTCCTCTTGACAAACTGTTGTAGCTCTTCCTCTGAGGCGGCCTTGTATTCAAGTGAGATGAACTGTACTCCCGTGGGAGGCAAGGTGCGGTCCCAGCACTCCGGATTGAACTTCATGACAGGCATTCCCAGGCCATCAGCCCTGATTCCTGAAATTTCTCCGTCGTCTCTGCTTACAAATGCCGGTTTATTCAATTCTTCGGATGAAAAAGCACTATATCCCTTTTTGAGCAAATCATAAACCGATGTGTTAGCCATTTCCGGCGGTTTGAAATTTAATTTTGCCCATTTTTCCAGGGTCTTTTGGTAGTTGATGCTGTCAATACCTTTTTTTACCCTGTAATAGGCCAGCTCTGCCTCCATTATCTCCCTGACCGTAACTGGTTTCCATATCCACGGCCGGTCAGGGTTAAAGACAAGTAAGTATCCTCCCTTGAATAATATCACGCCTGGTGATATTTCCCTTTCAACGGGATTGGTGATATAGTACTGCTTCAGCTTTGTGAGGGCCTCCTCGAGTGGTTTTTTCAATGCCGGCGGATCTCCCGTTTTAAATCCGCTCTCATCGAAAGTACGGCCGATATTTGTTGTCGGATTGTTAATGTTTATCCCGGTGCCATGAGCCGACCAGCCGGTTGCCTGTTGCATCTCGCCATTCTGCATATAGAAATAATAGAATGCAAAATGGATATAACTCATGACGCCATAATAAAATGAATGTCTGTTATCGTCACACAGATTTCCGCCCATAGTGACAATTGCATCAAATCCTTTTGGCGGGCTGAAAACCAAATTATTAGCATGAAACCAGTCGGTAATGACTTTCAGATTTGCAGAATAGGTTGCAAGATTAAATTCTGGACATTTATTGAGCTGGTTCTTAATAATATAATCTCCCTGTTTATCAGTCAGGAATTTGGTTTCCTGGGCAAAGGAAGCTTTTGCCAGGAAGATAAAAAGGAAGGTGAAGATTATTCTCGTTTTCATTTAAGAGCGGCTTTCGATTTGTACTATCGTGCAATCATTTTTGACAGATTGTCGAGGTTGAGTTCATCCATCAGCCTGTAAACATAGTAATAGCCATCGCTGTTCTTCCTGCATCTTTCCATTTTGCCGCTTACTGCCTCAGGGTATGGCATTTCCAGAACTATCAACTGGATTGATGCTTTCGGCAGGGCCCGGTTCCAGTATTCTGGGTTAGGGCGCACAACAGGCGTATTGTTCTTTTTGGATCCAACGCGCGAGATCGACTCAGAATCTCCGAAATAGGCATAACTGTCTTTTTCGTCTTCCGAAAAACCTTCAAACTCCCGGTTCAGAACGGGAACAATTGCATCTACTCCGGCTTTGTCGGGCATACACTTATAGTAATTAAACAACAACCGGAAGGCTTCGCGAACAGTTACCTGTTCCCAGTAAGGTGGCCGTTCGGGATTGTAAATTACCACATATTCACCGTACCGGTCAATTCCCGGGCTTATCACTTCCTTCACCCCTGGCACGTAAAACAACTCATTGAGAGCTCTGGACGCTTCGCTCTGCGCTTTTTCACTGAATGCAGGATTGGTGTGATCGGATGTATTGCTGTAATCGCTTACGTTAAAACCGTTGTCACGGAATTTATCAGGCTGGTTCACTTCGATAATCCACTGGGGAGGTTCATTCACCCATTGGATTTCCTTCCCCTTGTAAAGTATCCATGATTTGAACCAGAATTTGATATCTGCCGGCACAGCGTATCCGTATTTCGAACTGCACCTGCCTCCATATAGTCTGCAAACACCGTCGAAGCCTTTATTGTCAGCCAGAACCGGTGTTTTACGGAACTCTTGCACCAGATCTTCAAGTTTGACAAGCATGGCATCTGATTCGGCCTTTGTGCAGGCACATATTTTACCGTACAGGTCAGGCCCCTGTCCATTCAGCGCCTCTTTCTTCCATTGAAAGGTGCCTGGTTTATCGGTCAAAAGGGTTGCTCCCTGGGCAAACAGAACTCCTGTCGGGATGATGAGCAGGAGTAATAAACAGAGCTGCTTTTTCATTTCAGTCGCATGTCGGATGATAAAAGTCATATGCATAAGTGATAACCCATGAAAGAATCAATTTGTTTGAATTTCAAGTCTATTTGCCTATCTCTTCTGCGAGGTTTCGTATATCGGTCATTCCGAAGGAGAGCTCAAACCTTGCAAGGTCACAGCCGCTGCCACTGCCTTTCTTCCTGTACCCGATACATTCATCAAGCTCCTTCTTCATGTATTGTTTATTCTGTAACGAGCTGAACCACATGAACTGGATAGCCGACTTCGGAAGCTTTCTGTTAAAATATTCAGGATTTACTTTCATGATCCTGGGAAAGAGACTGTCCTGCCCCTGATAACCATGTGAGGAAGATACACGCGACAAGCCGCCTCCGAAATATGCCGGTTTATTACGGTCGGAAGCAGGTATTGCAGCCCATTCCTGATCAAGAAATTGCTTATTATATGCAGCGGATATTTCGTCCTTTTCCTTTGCAGCAAAATCCCTGGCCGCATTAAAAGCTTCCTCCACGGTCACCGGGATCCAGTAAGGAGGACGGTCAGGATCATAGATCACCCAGCCCTCCTTATCATAAACATCAATGCCCGGTTCAATGGTCTCTTTTTTCAGAGGTACAGTGAAATATGCGTATTTGCTGTCCTGAAGGTCTGACCACCCCGGAATTAGATCATTAGTATATATCGACCATGAGGGAGGTTCGATAGTATTGAATGTAACTTTACCTTCCTTGTTAAGAAAGAATGAGGAAAACTCAAAGGCGATCCTTGCCGGCACTCCGTACCATCCCGGTCTTTTACATGTCATTGACATAGTATGGATCCTGGCTCTTCCATTAAAACCTTTAATATCAGTGAGTACAGGATTCTGCCTTACAATGGTAACCAGCTCTTTAATTCTTTCGAGATTGGCTGTCATATCTGCTTTTGTGAATCCGCATTCAGATGAAGCGTAGTCAGCCCTGCTGAGAATTTCAAAGGTGCCGGGGCGGTCAGCAAGATTGACCTGATCCTGAGCCTGGCCCCGAATGAAAAAGAATAAAAAGAATGTGATTGTGACAACTTGTGATTTCATATTTTTACTTTGCTTTCCCTCCGACACTGAAACCAGTCTTTGCGGAGCTTAAACCTGTCATTAATGAATAGCTTCCGGAGGTACTTACACCTCCCTTTGTGACTCCGGGACCAAATGATGCAGAGGCATCGAATTTTGCTCCAACATCCTTGACCTCATTATTATCCGTAACAGTTACTTCCAGTCCGGCTTTAAATCCTGCTCCGATAAATCCTGCGCTGGTCTTTGCGCCAACTCCGAAGAAACCGGTCGTCGTTTTCTTCACAAAATTTCTTTTTAATGATGCTGCTACGCCGGCAGCACATCCGAACTCAATGCTCTCACAGTCAAGTCCAAGATCACAGGGCCCAATGGAAATTTTGCCCTTAACTATATCGGGACAAGGCATCGCCTGGGGTGTAGTTTTTTTGACCTCTTCAGGAGGGTATGGGACAGGATTGGCATATACTGAACAGTCTGTACCGCAATCATTGTGTACCGGACCCATAAACGGTATCACATAGGCAGCATAAGCATTACCGATTATTGAAAGTGCAACTCTCTGTATCTCATACGCGTAAATCCTGCTCCAGTATGGACTTTCTATCTTTGAGTACCACTGTGCAGTGAATTCGTACATGTCGTCAAGTATCTCCTTTTGCCTGTCTACAGTTTCATTGAATTCATTTATGTAATCATCCCAGTGTGACTGCAGCTTTTTATTGAATATATTGGCGGCCGGACATTCTTTTGTGCAATATACCCGGTGACACTCTTCGATGCACCGTGATTCTGATCCGCAACCCTCTGCACACCTAACCATTTCCTTCGTATAAGCTTCTCTGGTTTCAAAGTAAGCATCGGCTTCCCCGCTGATCTCTTCCCTTATAGCCTCCTCGGCCTCTGAAAAGTCATCAGCCTCATCTTTTGACTCATTGAAGAAGTACTCGGTAAGGCAATCAAGGGCAAACCTTTCATTAGGATAGTCACGGAGAATACTATTCGAAGGAAGATCGGGCAATTCCTTATGAACCTTCAACATCTCATCGACAAACTCCTTCATAAGGGAGTGATACCTCGTAAATGCCTGCACTGCAGCTGAATATGCGCCTCCCTCATTCCAGTCGGCGACCATTGTACAATTTGGGAAGGTGGGCATTTTCACCCTCTCCACCGAACGCTCTAACGGGGCCAGAACATCAGGAGGATTCATCTGGTTACGCGTTTCATTCCAGAATTTTTCCTTCTCACTTTCACCTCCGGGAGAGTTTTCTGCCTGCGACTGGAGATATGCGAAATTATTCGAGAGCTGGCTATATGACGCTCCCATACCCTTGACACCTGCAAAGAGTTCAAGAATGGCATCCTGCAGACGGTTCTGCTTTATATAAAGATCACAAAGCGATGTGTGTGCCTGGCTGAAGTCGGGGTTTATCTTAAGTGCCTGTTTATAGTAAGATTCTGCCTTTGCCTGGTCATTCAGCTCAAAGTAGCTGTTTCCGATCTGAGTAAGAATGATGGGGCTCTGTGAGAACAACTGGTTTGCATAAAGAAGTACCGGCAGTGAAGCAGCTACCGAGTCTATATTGCGCAGGTAGGCGCCGAAGTTGTTAACGCTCAGAGTATCGGTCGGGAACGCTTTTACCGCAGATGCCAGGTAAACACAGGCAATATGATGGTCTGTCCCGAATGTCAGCCTGAGTCCGCCTGCGGTTGTGAGAGCACGTACCTCCTCAAGTTTAAATCCGCTTTCATTTGCTGTTTTCAGGTCAAGGTCAAACTGCGCTTTAGAGACCGCATCAAGGGCTTTGTAGGATCTGTTAAAATATCTTTCAGCGATAGCAATGATATTTTCCTTTGAGATTTCTGATGATTTAACACTTACAGTAACCGGCTTGCTGCTTTCCTCCTTGCCCGCCTGTCCAGTGCCGAAACTTACAGGAGGCTGGCCCCCGCCGAGCTGTACTGCCAGTTTTTTTATCTCGGCGTTAGCCTTTGCAGCTGCAGCCGGATCGTCCCAATTAGTTGTTCTCCTGATTTCAGCCATCCTCTGCCTGATCTGTTCCGGAGACTGACCGGTCTGACCGGTCATCAGAGAAGACACAGAAAGCATCAGAACCATAAGCAAGTATCTCATGTGATAATATATTTAGGTATATACAGAACGGTATACCTGTAAAACAGATAATCAGTCGTCTTCTGAATAGTAAAGTTTATACTTGTAAGCCTCCTGCAGAGCTTTAAGGTAGTCATCTATTGCTTCCAGTGAGGCCAGTTCCTTCCCTTCTGCCGGCATTTCTATACCTGTCTGTGCCTTTGTTGTTTCTGCACTTATCTCACCAAAATTCCGGTATTCAGGCATTGAGGCTTTAACCGTCTGGATGTGCCTGCGCAGAGCAGCCCTCTGAAGCGGAGTGTATTTATTGCAGTACATAATCTGCTCATTTTTTATCTTCAGGCTAAGGGAGTCCATAACGCGTGCCTCTCTGTCACTGACTATACCCATCATGGATGTAAGCTTAGTATTCCAGGCCTGAATCCTGTCAAGCATCTTCTTCATTTCCGGGTCATTTTGAATAGGGCTGTAAAGTGCTGCTATCCGGCTGTTGATCTCGTTGATCTTTGATAAAGCTGCCTGCTGGGATAAATTGGTCTTGTACAGGTTGCCGGCGTAGTTGCTCGCTGCTGCCTGGCCGGGATTATTCTTCGCATTTGCCATGGCTTCGGTTGCATAGGCTTCTGTATATGCCTGCCTTCCTGTTTCACTCATCTTCGATAGGTTCTTTACCTCGTCCATGGTCATGTTGGCCTGCTGAGATAAAATTTTGTTGGCAAGTGCCTCTTTATCAGCCTCCGACATGTTCCTGGAGTTTTTCATCTTGTTGATGTCAGCCTGTGACATACCGTACATCTGTGACATCTGTTTCATCACATTCTCCTCTGCTTTACCGGCATTGGATTCTATGTGTGATTCAACAGATTCCCTGATATCTTCGATCTCAGTCTCCAGTTCGTCTCTGAGAGCGCTTACTACGCTGACAAAGTTCTCAACCGACGCTCTTGTTGCATTACAGGAATCCTTAGGAAGGGCCGGGATCCTCTTCATGTATTCCTGTGACCTTGTCTGTGCGGCTCCGGTGAGTGCAAGGCCGGCAGCCAGCATTATCATGAATATTCTTTTCATCTTTTAATGTTTGTGTAAATCTTCAGAAAGGGA
>CAYQZL010000138.1:0-11328 GCA_964421975.1 uncultured Rikenellaceae bacterium | reverse complement strand
TTTATAATATTGTAACATACAAACATCCAAACTTACCTCTAATAACAGGATTGAATGAAGGATTAGTTGGTTTTATTAAGTGCTTAAAATAAATCCGGGACAAAGAATGACTATTATTTAACTTTTTACTTGTTGCTATATTTTGAATCGTAAACCAACAAACAATTCTATAGAAGCTCTGTTAGGTAAAACATGTGTGAACCCATAACCAAATTTACTCTCTAAAACTAAACCGATACTTTTTGATAACCGGAAATCTGATCCAAAACCAGCATTAATAATCGGAAGATAATCAATATGATGTCGTGGAAATATAACCGGTTCAGGAAATAAAACTGGTTCTACAAGATCACCGCTGATCCTTGAATCCAGTCTGCACAAACTTAAAGCAGAAGTAAGGAAAAGATCAGATTTGGATTCATTTTTAATAAAGTAGTACTTTACTTTTATGGGAATCTCTGTCATGGATAGCTTTTCACTGAGTCCATTTTGGTGATTAATATTTTTAGTTCTGTAAATTACACCTGGAGAAAGCCTTGTTCTTCCAGATTCTTTTTTCCAGTCCAGTGAAAAGCATATCCCTGCCGGATAATAAACGTAATCATTGCTGAGATCGTCTGACAAAAGAATTCCAAAATATGAAGGGTATGATAAAATGATAGCCCAATCAGATTGATCAACTTTGATTGTATCATTATTATTTCCATTAAGCCTGATGACAAACAACGTAAATACAATCATTAATAAAAATCTTTTCATCAGAATGAAAATATGACTTTATATAGATTTTCCCGTTCAATGCTATTAGCAGTCAACTTTTTCTATAAGCTTCACTTCATCTCCCCATCTCCTCATCACCTCATCACCTCATCACCTCATCTCCTCTTCTCCTCTTCTCCTCTTCTCCCCCTCTCCTCAACTACCACTCACTCACCCCCTTCTCCCCTTCTATCCGCACCCCGCTCTCTGCTCATAGCCCTGAGCCCTGAGCATCCTTACCGTGGATCCACCACCTGCCCTATAAACAGCAGTGTATTGGTTGTCCGTTCACGTATTGCAAATATGAATGACTTATCGATAATGAACTGATCAGGTTGTGAAGGCATGCTGGTTAATTTTATACCTATTGTTGTAACAGCTGCTGCCTCTGTTCCTTCTTCATCAACCTCCACGAAAGTGTTCTGCTTGACAAAATCCACGTATATCGACTGGTCTGAAATTCCTGAAAGGTTTGCCTTGTAAGGATTGAATGCATCAACCATGCCCATACTCTGTAACTGATCATTCAGATACTTCTCATAATCGAATTTGAACTTTGGCATAATGACTGTCAGTTTATCGAAATCAGCCATTTCATCCAGGTCAGAAGTAAGCTGGTTCCAGGATTCCGGGGTAAAAGAAGGGTAGAAAGCATTCAGGGCTCCTTCCGGTACTATCAATACCATTGTGAAGTTGGTACGGCCATAGGGCATCTCAATGGCTTTCCATCCATTCCCGTAAACGGTCTTTGAACCAATCTCACCATTCATTGTACTGACATTTACAGTATTGCCACCATCGGGATAAAAAGGACGATCCTGTGTCTTCGATTTATCAAACTGATGACTCCAGTCTCCGTTGAAATAAAGGGCATTCATAATGAACATTACCGCATCTCCGTCAATATCGTCCAGCACCTTGGGAATTTTCTTATTTGTATTGTCGCTTGCCCATTTATTGATTGTTGTAAGAGCTGACGGGGTGCTGAAATCGAGTCCCTTTATTTCTGCGTTGTAATCATTATCCATGACAGCCAGAAATGGATCCTTGACAGTAAAACCGGTACGGTAGAAAATTGCATTTGCAAGTGCAAGCTTAACTTTAGGATCTGCGTTAAGCAACTGTTCAACAAGGCTTTTATAGGCTTCATTGATATCACCGATCGTCATCCCTGAGGGGTAGTTAAGTGTTCCCTGCAACTGGGTATAGGTATCTCCCCCACAACCGTTAAGAAGCATTGTAAGTGCAGCGCTTGCGCTGAGAGGAGAAAGCATGAGGTTAAGGTTTTCTTCTTCAGCAACCTTTTTGAACAGATCAATGCCGAAGTTATTACTGCTTGCAATAGCCTGCGGAGCTTCTGCAGTCAGCTTGATTGTTTTTGGTGTCATATCCTGTACAGTATTGTCATTTTCTGAACATGAACCGGCCAGTCCGAAAGCAGCCAGTGCAGTTAAAACTATCATTACATTGCTTTTCATATGATTATTTCTTTATAATATTAACGGGATTTAATACATAAAATTCATACGCATAAAAACTCTTAGACGCTGCAATAATTTGTGTTATTTTTTACAAAATAGTAAAATAATGAATAATAAGGTATTTATGAGATACATTCCGGTAATGTTTTAATGCCTGGCTGCAGGCAGATTTTATCCCACGATATTAAAAACTTGCAAATAGTGGTAAAATAATTACTTTTGCGGTCTTATTAACAAAGTGATTCCCACGTAGCGTTATCACGCATTTAATCCAGTCTGCATTTGAGTTCATTTCAGCCGGGATAAAAAATCGATCGCTCCCGGAACCACAATTTTATACTTAAAATGACAGAATTTGAAGAAATGGGATTGACTCCCGGTATACTGAAAGCTATACAGGAACTTGGATTTGAAAAACCTATGCCGGTGCAGAAAAAAGTGATCCCTCTGATTACCGGAAAGGATATTGATATAATAGCACTTGCCCAGACAGGCACAGGAAAGACTGCAGCTTTTGGTCTTCCTCTGATACTCATGACTGATACAGAATCAAACAGAACACAGTCGCTTATACTTTGTCCCACACGTGAACTTTGTATACAGATAACAGGTGATCTTACCGATTATTCGAAATATACAGGTAAGCTGAATACTATAGCCGTATATGGCGGAGCAAGCATTGAAAATCAGATAAGAGGAATAAAAAAAGGAGCACATATCATTGTTGCCACACCGGGAAGATTGAAAGACCTCATCGACCGTGGAGTGGTGAAACTTTCCGGAGTCAGCACAGTTATACTTGATGAAGCCGATGAAATGCTGAATATGGGTTTTCTTGACAGTATAAATGAAATACTTGAAGAGGTCCCGTCAGACAGAAGAACTTTATTGTTCTCGGCAACCATGTCTGAGGAGATAGCCTCAATAGCCCGGAAATATATGAACGATCCGGTAGAGATCACGATCGGTACGAAAAACCTGTCTGCTGAAAATGTAAGTCATGGTTATTATCTTGTTCATGCAAAAGATAAATATAAAGTACTTAAACGTATAGCGGATTCTGAACCAGGCATCTACGGAATTGTTTTTTGCAGAACACGCAGGGAGGCTCAGGATATTGCATCCAGGCTGATCAATGATGGCTATAATGCTGATGCCCTTCATGGTGATCTTTCACAAGCCCAGCGTGATGCCGTAATGCAGAAATTCAGGTCGGGAAATCTGCGATTGCTGGTAGCTACAGATGTTGCAGCAAGAGGACTCGATGTTGACGATCTTACTCATGTTATAAATTACAGTCTTCCCGACGAAACAGAAGTATATACTCACAGATGTGGCCGTACCGGAAGAGCAGGGAAAAAGGGAATTTCAATTTCACTTGTTCACCTGAAAGAGAAACATAACCTTAAGAAGATTGAAAGACTTCTTAAAAAACCTTTTAAGGCAATCCCAGTTCCGACAGGAGCTGAAATTTGCGGAAAACAGTTATTCAACTGGGCAGATAAGATCGAAAATGTTAACACTGACCACCGGGAAATAGAAAAATTCCTGCCGGAAATAAAGCAGAAATTTGAAAAATTCGACAGGGAAGAGCTTCTCAGAAGAGTCGTTTCCCTTCAGTTTGAAAAATTCCTCGATGACTATCGTAACGGTGATGATCCACTTGAAATATTCAATGAAAAAGAATTAAATCATAAAAACGCTTCAGGAAAAAAATCACAAAAACAGTATCAGGGTAATTATAAAAGACTGTTCATTAATTTAGGCAAGGCTGATGGATTTTATGCCCAGCAACTGATTGAACTTGTCAATAAAAATACCAAAGGAGGACTGATCGGCATTGGTAAAATCGATCTTATGAAATCCTTTTCGTTTTTCGAAGTTGACGGGGAATATGCCGATGCAATTATTGGAGCATTGAGTAAAACTAAGTTCAGGGAACGAAGGATAGCGATAGAGATTGCCCAGGAAAAAAGTTCTAAGGTTTCAAAAGGAAAATATACTGATCAGAAACAAAGCGGATGGAAAGAGAGAATAAATAGAAAAAGGCTTGGAAAAGAACTTTATAAAACCGAATACCGGAATTAATTAAGCTTGTGGGATAAGATATATTGAATAGAAAAACCAGGCCGGTTCAGCCTGGTTTTACTTTTCAACTTTCTTAACAAGCTGATCTCATTCGTTTTCAATAAATATGCTTCGCTGTTCCTACGGCATTAAAATGTTTGGGAGCGAGATAAAGGGTCGACATGATCCTGCCGGTCATAAAAGCAAGAGAAGCAGCAACAACCCCGATAAGGTTCAGAAAAACCGTACAGATCAGCAGAACAATAATTATCCCTGCAAGCTCTATCGCTGTAGCAATTGATATCGGACCCGTAGTGCCGTTTATAATGAGGGTAGATCTCTGGAAGTTAAGAAGGACCGTCAGTGCCGGCAGAAGTATCATTATTTTCAGAGGAAGATATGACAGGTCCGCAAGTTCGGTACTCAGACCGGAGACATTTATGAACCATAACCTGGCGATGGGAGTGAAAGCCAGCAATGATATCAGAACTGTTACAATCAGTCCAAGGTAAATGGCAAAATTCCTTAATAATGTGTAATTCTGTTTTTCTTTTCCAATCAGTGCAATATTTACTTCCTGGTATGATAAACCCATACTCCTGAAGATGAATACAAGTGAAGTAACCACAGGCAGAACAGCCAGAGATTCAACAGCCATATAGCTCCGGCCGAGGAAGAAAGTAACAAATGGATGCACACCAAGTGATAATATTGAGGTAAGTGCCAGAGGAAAATAGAATTTTGCAACATTTCTTAACCTCAGGTTTCCATTTTCATGATCGTCCTTCTGAAGAATAGTCCTGAGAGTACCGGAAGTCATTAATCTTGTGGCAATTGCTTCACAAAGAACGGCCAGCGACATTGCGCCTGCACCAAGGTATGCCCCTTTCACACCTGCAGCATAAAGGATTAAACCCATGATCACAATAACAGACAATCTTACCAGGGTGCCATAAGTAACACGTCTTGTGAGGTTATTTCTGATAAGTATACCCTGATAGAACCTTCTGTAGCCAATTGATGCTGCCCAGGGAAGAAAAATGATCAGTGCTGTATGAGCAAGCTTTGCAACATTTTCAGGAACATCCATAAGGCCGGTAACAATGAAGTCAAATACCGGAGGAATAAGAATGATAAGCTGGATAACAGTGATACCGGCATTAAGGATATCTGTGAATCTCTTCAGTTTCCTGTAGGAATTATGCCCCCTTACCAGGGCTGTTGAAGCGCTCATCAGCATTATTATAGGTGCTTCAACAATCATGGCAAATGAACCGGCTATACCAAAAGCGGCAAGGTTATACTTTGCTTCATTCAGCCGGGCGATAAAAGCAATAAGAACAGGCTGTTCAAAGGCCATCATCAGCCAGGTAAGCGCCAGCGGTCCCCAGAAAAGAAATATCTTCCGGTATGTAAGCCTTTCGGTAATTTCCACTTAAGATGAAAGCCGCAAAGATAGCTATTAATTGATGTTACAGGCCAAGGACATCTTTCCCCTGTCTGAAAACTATATCAACGGGGATACCTTCTGCATTGACCTTTTCAAGATCCCTGCTGAGGCTTTCTGTCATAATGCCATCACTCTCTATCCATGACTTTGCCGTTTCATAATCACCATTCCCCTGTACAGTAAGTATCTTACCCACAAGAGATTCCACAGCCTTTTTCATCTCATCAAGGTTGACTTTGTAGTAACCGTTAACCTGGTATACAAAGGCATCGTGATCAGCAAAATATTTAAGACTGAGCATATTTGCCTTACCATGGGCACTGGCGGCCCCGAAACGGCTCGAACGGAATATCCCTGAAAAGAAAGTAACATAGTTGTTCATCACCTCTCCGCTTGTTATCTCACCCATCTCATAAAGCCTGGTTACGAGCCAGAGCCCCATTATATCGGCCTTGGCTTCCTCAAGAGCCGAATACTGTTCTTTCAGTGCTTCCCTGACAGTACCCTTTCCGTTTATGGTATTCTTGATACCCATTCCGTGAGCCACCTCGTGGAAAGTCGTGTTTTCGAAAAAAGCATCGAAAGTAATGTGTTTCCTCTGGCTTTCATCTATCAGCATACCGGCAATGGGCATAAGTATATTATCAAACTTCGCTTTCATCGAGTTCTTAAGCTGTAATTTACGGCTTCCTATGGCAAGATGTATCTCGGGATCATTCGGCAGGTTAATGGCAATGGTCTTGCTCCCTGCGTTGCAGTCGCCGGCATAATAAATGGCATCATAGACATTCATGTCAGCATCGGTGCCAGGTATTTCTGCCTTATAAACAGGATCAACAGGCAGTGCAGCCTGAAGGTCTGTAAGCATCGCGTTATACTTCACCAGACGGGCACTCCATCCGGGATCCTTTACCAGGACAAAAGCTTCATGGGCTGCCTTGTAACCAAAGAGCTGATCTTCATAATTCTCTATCGGACCAACGACAAAGTCAATATTCGACTGTTTCATCTCCATCCATGCGAAATCACTTGGCTGGTATTCATTTGTAAGCAAAGCGTCAGCCCTCATGGTAAGATATTTCTTCAGCCCTTCATCTTCGGCCAGAGCTGCTGCTTTTTGTAACAGTGAAGCAGCTTTCGAGTGTTGTTCACGAAATGCCTCGGAATAGGGAACTGAAATTAATTTTCCCTCACTGTCACGCTTTATAAGGGTATATAGATCAGCCTTTTCAGGATCATCCCATTCCTCAAACTCCTTAACGGTCATGTCGGCCGGATAGAATTGGGCAGAGGCAGGTTTCTCACCGAAACCCGGAAGAAAAGGAATATTGTCATTGAGCCTGTCCCACGGACCGTAATGTATTTTAATATAATCCCTGGCATATTCATTCTTTGTCCGGGCAAAAAGTTCCTCCTTGTCTCCGTATGCCTCAAGCCAGAAAATATCATCCATAATGGCAGCCACATCAATGAGGATACCTACGATCTCCTTCTCCTGTGAACTCAACCATGAGAGATCAGTTGTCAGGCTTACTTCTTTGAACTTTGCCAGATTGGTTTTCATCTCTTCTGTAAGTTTCCTGTCAGCTGAAGTACATCCTGTCTGAATTAAAATCAATGTGAATATCAGCACTTTAAAGATATGTTTTTTCATAGTAACTGGTTTTATGAATTGACTGTATAATTTGATGAAACCCACATGTATCAAATAGACAAACACATATGTATATAATTTTCAATCATGTGGGTTCCATCCGACCTTTAAATTAAAAATTATATTCGGATGAAAGTAAATAAAATTTCCCTGTTTTAACCTGATATTTAATGAAATTGAATTTTATATCATCCGATAATCATTCAACGGCAGATCCGCTTCCGGCTTAGTCTTGTAATCTGAGTGACAGCCAGGCCGGTTCCTGCAGGTCGGTCACCCGCACAATGCCCGAGAAGTACATTCTTTCCCGTGAAATGGATTGCAGTATAACAATACCACCCGTCAGGATCATCCTCAATATTATTAACTTTCTCCCATGTTTTTCCTTCATCCTTTGAAATAGCAATGGTAAGTGGTGTTCTTTTGCCTTTCATTGCGGGATCTTCCCCTCCGTTATTATTCCAGACCATCAGCAAGTTACCAGTGGAAGGTATCCTTTCTATCGAAGCCGGAGATAACGGCGATTTTATATCACTTCTTTCCGCCGGGCTCCAGGTCTCTCCTTTATCACCGGAGAATGAAACATACTGGACTCCGGCATCAGTACGGATAAACATCATTATATCCCCGTTTTTAAGCTCAATCAGTCCCGGTTCCTGGGTCATAACATTTTCGGGATTCGCTACTTCCTGCCCTGCTTTCCAGGTACGGCCATTATCATCCGAAAAATAGCTGAATAAACGGCCGATATTATTCATTCTCGGTACCCCGGGCTCCTGATGAAGGGCAACCGCAAATAAAAGTCTGCCATTCCTCAGCTGGATTACCCTGTCGTTGTTCAGTACGAAATATCCTTTCCTGTCTGTGATACAAGGAAGAGGATCACTCCATGTCAAGGCTTCATCATCCGAGAATCTGACCATAGGGATACAGTCTTCAGCGGAATTCTTCCTGAGGTAGAAAAGAGCAATCTCTCCATTCTGAAGCCTGAGGAGCGACACCGACATAACATTCATTTTACCTTCCTGTTCGATGATCTTGTGACTTTCACTGTCCCATGACTTGCCCCTGTTTTTTGAATATCTCCCGGCCAGGTATGCATTGTCGTGGTCCCCTCCCGAACCACCTGTATAATGGGTATAAATGAACAATATCTTCCCATTCTTAAGAGTAATAAAATCTCCCTCGCTGTTTCTCGGATTTCCGGGTCCGGGCTCAAGTCTCAGGACTCTTCTTTTGTCTGCAGGCTTCCCGCTGACTTTTTCCTGTAAAATATTTCCTGTGGAAATTAGGGATAATAAAAGGTATAGAAAAAGTATTGGCATGTTACGTCAGAATTAATATAGTTTTTAACATAGATGCTCTTTTCAGGTCCGGCTGTATATAACTGCTTTTGAAGCGGACTTACAACGTAGCGGTAATTATATATTCCCCCTTGCTTAATTCAAATTTACCACTATTTAATCCCTCCGGAGTGATTTTTTTTAAGGGTTTGTTATCTTTTATTATCTCTGCTTTTTGAACTTTACCGGGGTGCAGATCAACAAATGCTGTGCTTCCTTCAGGTACCCTGATCCGGTATTGAACTCCGCCAGATCCTTCTTTTTTCCAGTTTGATATTATCTCTCCCTGAGGTGAATGATAAGAACAATTTACAAAGTCGAGTTCATCGGGGATCGCCGGAGAAATAATGAACTTTTTAAATCCCGGTTCATCATCGAGCGGGCGGATCCCTCCCAGCCAGCGGTAAAACCATTCAGTTACCGTACCAAACATAGGGTGACAGTTTGAATATGTATTATCACTTTCTTTCCAGGTCTCCCAGACAGTTGTGGCGCCGCGGTCAATCATGTGGCCCCATCCCGGATAATCCGTACTGTTCACGATTGTAAATACTTCTTCAGGTGATCTATATTTTGAAAGTGTTTCCAAAACATACTTTGTTCCGAAAATCCCCGTTGTAAAATGCCCCGCCGGCCCATTCTTCACTGCGGCTTTCAATGAATCTGTTGCAGCTTCAACTTCTTCTTCAGGAATAATATCATGATATAACAGGGTTGAAAACAAGGTCTGACGGTTTATTTTTCCATCGTAAGGTTTGTCCCAGAATTCTGCTTTTACAAGCGACTTAAGTTTCTCTGCAAGCTCACCATATTTCCTTTCATTTTCAATATCACCCATAACGGAAGCAAAAGTCTGCATTATCCTTGCACACTGAAGGTAATGACATGTACCAATCAATTCCACAGGGACAGGCGCCAGTGACTCATGGTCGCTTAATCCTTGATGCACCATTCCTTCCGGATGGATTGCTGCTGCCTTCTCCATCCATTTTTTATCCAGGTCGTAGAGCTCTTTGACAATCCCGGTATCGTTATAATACAAATACATGTAATACTGGGTGATAATGAAAGCTGATTCCCAGCTGATGCCGCAATACTCGATCCCCACAAATGGTGCCGTGTCGATAAACGAAGTATCTTTCATGGCATCCACCCAGTCATATATTGTTTTACGGTAGAAAGACCGCATATCGAAGTTGTAAATAAAAGATTCGGCAGTTGCATTCAGGTCTCCTCCGTAACCAAATTTTTCTCTTGCCGGACAGTCAGATTGTACACTTACAAGATTCGCCCTGAAGGTCCTTTCCGTAATTTCCTGAATTGAATTCAACAGATCAGATGAACACGAAAAAGAGTTTGGCCGCTCAATATCGGAATGTATAAACAATCCTGTAATGTCTTTTAATTGAGGCTGATATCTTAATCCTGAAATTTCCATGTATCTGTATGTATGATAAGTAAAATCAGGAGTGAACCAGGCTTCTTTTTCTTTTCCGATAATATAACTATCGGTTTGCCATGCAATATCTGGTGCTCCCGGACCTCCCATTCCTTTTTTCTTGATCTGGCCGGCAACAGTGGTCATCGGATTAAGACTTCCGTCGTCATAGATCCTTTCGCCAAAGCGGAAGGTAACCGTATCACCTTTATTACCTGTTAGTCTGATCTTATAGGTTCCGGTAAAGTTTACTCCCATGTCAGCAATGTATCTGCCATTTCCGGGAGAGTATATCTCTACCGGATTAATTTCTTCTGTAATCCGTACAGGCGGGAAAAACTCTTTTTTCAGTTCACCTCCCGGTGATTTACCCGGTATTGCTGTTTGCCAGAAATTATCATCAAATCCTGCTCTGTCCCATCCGGGTATTATTTTTCCGGCATCGTAAGTAACACCGATATAAACGTCGTTCTTTAAGACCGGCCCATAAGAATATTTCCAGCTCCCGTCCGATACAATTTCCTCTGTTTTACCATCACTGTAACTGATGATTAGCTTGGTAATAAACACGGGTTTCCCAACCGAAAGATCGTTCCTCAGATTGCGATGTCCCCATTTACGCAGCGGAAGGGGGTTATAAAAACCGTTACCGAGTGATACTCCCAGACAGTTATTGCCATCTTTAAGGAAGGATGCAACATCATATTCCGAATAATAGATCCTTTTTGTGAAATCTGTCCATGCAGGATCGAGAACATTTTCCTCAATGGATTGTCCATTTATAGAGATCTTGTAATAACCTGCAGCAGTAATATACAATTTAGCGCTCCGGATGTTTTTACCTGATTTAAATTCCTTCCGGAATAATGGTGCAGGATGATCTGAATAAAACAATGAATCGCTTTCAGGTAAAGAACGTTCATCGGTGATCCATTCAGCCTTTTTGTTTCCGGTAAAAACATTACTTTCCTCTTTGCCTACATTCCCTTTACATGAAACCAGGATGATCAAAATAAATATATGACTTTGCTTTTTCAAGGTATAGGGGTTTTATTTGTAGTCATTAAAGATAATTAAAGTTTTGATGGCAGAGATCGGAAGAGCGTCGTGTAGGGAAAGAGTGTAGGATAGGGTGT
>CAYQZL010000137.1:0-11388 GCA_964421975.1 uncultured Rikenellaceae bacterium | reverse complement strand
ACTCATCGAATCCGAATTTCTTTGTACGGGTATTGTCGTTCCAGTAAGGTATGCTGTCTTTATAAGCCAGTCCGTTTAGTTGCCATTTCCCTGCTATACATGTACTATAGCCGGCTTCTTTCATCACCGAGCCGAAAGTATACTGGTCATTTTTCAGGTGACCGAAATAATCATAATTACGGTAGTTATAAAGCCCGGTCATAAGTTTCACTCTTGAAGGTGTACTTAATGGTTGTGAATGGCACTGACCGAAAAGCATTCCATGTGATGCAAGGGAATCCAGTACGGGTGTTTTATATGACAGGCTGCCATAACAGCTCAGACATTCATATCCCATATCGTCGGCCATGATAAGTATTAAATTTGGTTTGCTTTCGTCCTTTTCCGTAGTGCAGGCTGCGAGAGCAAGTGAAGAAAAAAATACCGGGTAAATGATCTCAGACTTCATGGATTTTGTCTATCTTGATTTTCGAATTGATTTAACCTGAATATTTTCAAATTTCAATTTATAGAAAATTATTTATATATGAATCAAAAAACAAGGATTGTTGAAGTAACTGCCTCAAACCTAAATGAACATCCCGGAGCGATCTGTTTCATTAATCAGAAAAATGAGTACCATAAACTAAAAGTCGAATGGCTCAGGTACCAATTCAGGAAAGGATTAAAGATCAAATTGCTTTATATTGAAGGAGAGAAAAGTCCCAAGGGATTTATCGAATATGTTCCGGGAGAATTCTGCTGGCGACCTGTTGATGCACGGGATTATATGTTCATCCATTGCCTGTGGACTAATGGAAAGAAATATCAGCATCAGGGATTGGGAAAGCAACTGATTGCTGAAGCTGAAAAAGATGCTGCCGGTATGAATGGAGTGGCTGTACTGGCCAGTGATAATTCTTTTATGGCAGATAAAAGGATCTTTCTGAAAAACGGATACAGGGTAGTTGATGAATCCGGAAAAGACCAGTTGCTTGTTAAATCTTTCCGTGATGCTCCATTACCGGCTTTTCGTAAAACCGGGAATAGCCTTCAGAATCATAAAGGATTGACAATCATTTACTCAAAACAATGTCCATGGGTAGCCAGGTTTATTGAAGAAGTAAAACCTGTTCTTGAAAAAATAGAACCGGAACCTGAAATAATAGAACTGAAAACCTGTGAGGAAGCGCAGAACGCTCCTTCCTCATATGGTATCTTTAATCTTATTTATAAAGGAAAGATACTGGCAGACAGATATATATCAACCACGCGTTTTGCAAATATCATTAATAAAGAGCTTAAATTTCAGTAATTAATATAGAGCCAATATCCGGCTGATAATTCGCTAATATCCTGCTGCACCTCCTTCACCTGCACTTGAATCAAATGCTCCCACATAAATATTATTTTTATGATCGTTAAGTATGCCCATAAGAGAACCGAGATTTGATGTGCCGGTAAGTTTATGTCCCATCTTTTCAAGTGTCTTTCTGGTATCAGGAGATAGAAGATTTTGCTCATAGGTAATCTGGTCGGGGAGCCATTGATGATGGATTTTCATGGCTTCAATAGCCCTTTTTACGTTCATATTAAATTCAACCACGCACAGAATAGTCTGAAATACTGTGTTAATGATCGTTCTGCCTCCGGGACTGCCTATGATAAGATAAGGTTTACCATTTTTAGCCACTATTGTCGGGGTCATACTTGACAACATTCTTTTACCAGGTTCGATCAGATTAGGTTTCGTTCCGATCTGTCCTGAATTTGTCGTTATTCCCGGAACAGGATTGAAATCTCCCATCTCATTGTTAAAAATGAATCCAAGCTCTTCAGCTACTAAACCTGAGCCATAACTATATTCGAGAGTGTAGGTCAATGAAACTGCATTCCCATCCTTATCAATAACTGACAGATGAGTTGTGTTGTCTCCTTCTGATATATTACCAAATCTCGAAGTATCGCTGACAGTAGCTTTTTTCATATCAATACTCTGAAATTGTATCCTTGCATATTCCTTTGAAATAAGTTTGTCAACAGGTATATCCGGATTAAAATCAGGATCTCCCAGGTATCGGGCGCGGTCAGCATAAGCCCTTCTCATTGATTCGGCCAGGAAATGAACGTAAGGAGCAGAATTAAACTCCAGTGTGTCAAAATCTGCCTGTTCCATGATATTCATTAATTGAATGAGAGTCGCCCCTCCTGAGCTTGGCGGTGGTACTGTGATAATATCGAATTCCCTGTAGGTTCCTTTAAGCGGATTTCTTTCTATTGCTTTGTATTGTGCCAGGTCTTTTTCTGTAATAAATCCCTTATGGTTTTTCATAAAGTCTGCGATCTCCCTGGCAACTTTCCCCTTGTAGAAACCATCGTGTCCCTCGTCACGAATTATAGATAAGGTCTGTGCCAGAACAGGTTGCCGCCACAATTGACCTGGTTCCGGGATCCTCCCATTCTCATTTCTGAAGTATGAGTTCATATAAGGAAACTCGTCGGCCCTCTCTTCGTAATGTTTTGCATCAAGGAATAATGACCAGTTCATCTCAAAACCTTTTTCAGCCAGTTCAACAGAGGGTTGAACCACATCATTCCAGGGTAGCTTTCCATATTTTGAATGTGCCAGATATAAGCCTGCGACCGTTCCGGGTACGCCAACAGCCTTAGCGGAAAAATGGTTCGAATTTTTAATAAGGTTTCCCGAATCACCAAGAAACATATCCGGTGTAGACGCCAATGGTGCTTTTTCCCTGAAATCGATTGATGTTGTTTCACCTTCTGAACTCATGTAAACTATAAAGCCACCTCCACCTATATTGCCTGCTGAGGGGTGAGTAACTGCCAGTGCAAATGCTGTAGCCACTGCAGCATCTATCGCATTGCCGCCATTTTTCAGAATTTTCAAACCGGTTTCGGAGGCTATCCCGGAGGATGACACAACCATCCCGTTTTTCGAATATATCTGGGAATATAACTGAAAATCAAATGAATAAATTAGAATTAAAAACAGCACGGAGGAGAGGTAACGTTTCATTTTACATGGCTTTGTGGGCAGAAAGATAATTTTTTTGCAGGATATAATAAACAGATCTGAACAATTCAGGGTAATGCAATCATCTGATCATTTTTCATGTGACCGGAATAATCATAATTAATGATAGCGGGTGATGATAAAAATACCGGTGTTAAAACTTCAGGCTTCATGTATTTAATAAATTTTGTTTTATTTATGAGAATTTATAAATTTCAGTTTCTTCTGATTAATTCATAAATATAGTTAATTTACTGTATGCCTTTGTCTCACTTCGTGATAGCCTTTGTTATCCTTACCGGTAAAAAATTATTAAACCTGCCTGCCGGCAGGCAGGAACAAAGTCATACAAAGGATTACATAAAGGATATTAATTATGTTAGTAAAACACTGATTATGGATAAGCTACTTGTATTTATTGCAACCATTTTCGCAATCTCCTGTGTGTCAAATAACACGCGTGAAGAAAATAATATCCGTCCGTGGCCGGAAAACCGGCATTACTGGCAGTATAATGGAAAACCGGTTTTGTTGTTGGGTGCTACTGATAATGATAATCTTTTCCAGAACCATAATCTGGAATCACATCTGGACAGCCTGTGTATGATCGGTGGAAATTGTGTTAGAAATACGATGAGCGACCGGGACCCCGGAAACAAAAGAGCTTTTGCCCAAACAGAAGATGGAAAATATGATCTGAATAAATGGAATAAAGATTACTGGGAAAGTTTTGAAAATCTGCTCAGGCTGGCCCGAGAAAGAGAGATCATTGTTCAGATAGAAATATGGGACCGTTTTGACCATTCCCGTGATCAATGGCTTTCTGATCCATATAATCCAATTAACAATATCAACTATACCTATACGGAGGCAAAGCTCGATTCTGTTTATCCCCTTCATCCGGGGCAGAACAAACAGCCATTCTTCTTTACTGTTCCGGAACTTGATAACAATGAGACACTGCTTAAATACCAGAGAGCGTTTGTGGAAAAACTTCTTTCAATTTCGCTGCTTTATGGAAATGTTCTTTACTGCATAGATAATGAGACAAGCGGAGTTGAAGAATGGGCAACATTTTGGGCCGGATTCATAAAGGAGATTTCAAAAGGTAAAGAGATATACATTACCCAGATGTGGGATAACTGGGATGTTAAATCAGCTACTCATAAGCGGACTATTGACCATCCTGAGCGATACGATTTTATAGATATTTCTCAGAACAGTCAGCTTCCCGGACAGCAGAACTGGGATAATGCACAATATGTTTTTAATTATATAAAAGATAATCCTCGTCCGGTGAACAGTACAAAGATATATGGGAGTGACAACGGAAGCTGGCTCGACAGGGGGATAACTACCGAACATGCTGTTCAGACATTCTGCCGGAATGTCCTTGGAGGTTTTGCTTCCAGCAGATTTCACCGGCCTCCCTCGGGACTTGGACTCAGTAAGACTTCAATAAATTGTATAAGAACTGTAAGAAAAATAGAAGAGAAAGTTAAGTTGTGGGATGTAACACCACGAATGGACCTGATTGAAGCAGATTCAGCTAATCTGGCATATCTCACTGCCCGTCAGGGAGAAGTTTATGTAATTTATTTTACAGGCAAAGGCAAGGTCAACCTTGACCTGACAGGCAGTGCTGTTACTTTTGAAATTGAATGGATACCTGTTGAGACAGCTGAATGGGGAAATCCGGGGACGATCCCTGGAGGTGGGTGGTCTGAAATAGAATCAGTATTTACAGGATCCTGTTTTGCAGTATTGAAAAAAACAGGTACATTATAATCTGAATAATTATTAAAGCATGAACAGCCCATCGGAACCTGTCGAATATGTTGTTGATCCCCCCTCTGAAGATCAGATACGGTCTTTACTGATTGATAAAGCAATAGACCTTGAGAATTAACGATATTCAACTAATATCAATAAATTTTCAGCAATAGTTATTTTTGGAGCTATTTGTCCGTGAATTGTTAAAACGAGCGAAAATGAAGATAGTTGTACTTGATGGTTATGCTCTTAATCCCGGAGATCTCTCCTGGGATGAGCTGAAGACTGCGGGAGAGGTTAAAATATATGACAGAACAGCTCAATCGGAAACTATTGAAAGGGCTTCTGGTGCACAGATCCTGCTTACAAATAAGACTATTCTGATGGCAGAGGAACTGGATCAGCTGCCGGATGTGAAATATATCGGTGTACTGGCCACCGGTTATAATGTTGTTGATACTGAAGCAGCAAGACAAAAAGGGATAATTGTAACAAATGTTCCGGCATACGGTACAATGTCGGTGGCGCAACATGTTTTTGCACTGATATTTGAATTTTCAAATTATACAGGGTCCTTGTCAGAAGGTGTCCGGAATGGCAGATGGAGCAACAGCATTGATTTTTGCTACTGGGATAAACCGCTGGCAGAACTTGCCGGTCTTACCATCGGTATTATCGGTTTTGGCAGGATTGGAAGGGCAGTAGCAGGAATCGCAGAAGCTTTAGGAATGAAAGTGATTATAAGTGAAAGGATTGGAGTACCGGGATATGAGAATCATTCTGTTGAAGAGCTTCTTGAGCATAGTGATATTGTTTCACTGCATTGTCCCCTGACTCCGGAGACAAAAGGTATCATCAATTCAACAAGACTTAAAATGATGAAATCTTCAGCTCTGCTTGTAAATACCGCCCGTGGTCCGCTGGTTGTTGAAAAAGATCTTGCTGATGCCCTTAATGACGGAAGAATAGCCGGTGCGGCCCTCGATGTTTTGTCAGTCGAGCCGCCACCTTCCGACAATCCGCTGCTTTCTGCAAAAAACTGCATTATAACACCTCATGTGGCATGGGCATCTTTCTCAGCAAGAAATCGGCTTATGGATATTGCTGTCTCTAATGTAAGGCAGTATTTGTCGGGTAATCCTGTAAATGTTGTAAATGGATAAGGTTAATAGTCCTGATATTGGGTATTTCTAAAAGCCTGGTCCTTAAAATTGCTTTCTTATAAGGCAAACCCAGTCTTTCCCGGGACCTTCAGGAGGAAATCCGATCCTGACAAATCCGATACCTGTTACTTTTTCAGTTGTCCCCGTCATCAAATCTCCACCGGAGCGTGGATTAAACCATTTTATATCATAAGTTCCCGGATCCAGCAGGATCTCGGTTGTACCTCCTTCAGGCAGGTAAATGGCATATATCTCCCCGGCTTTTGCTAAACAATAGTCATCTTTGTTTCTTGTAATATCGTCAGCGTTTGTCATTTCGGTAAAAGGCAGATATCTGTGAAAGAAATCGATTGCTGTTTTTGTCTGATCCCATAACTTATCGCGGCTCCGCCAGTCTTCACAGCTCAGATCGGAATGAGGATATTTATATCCGAAATACCATTCAACACCTGCACCTCCAGCCATAAGATTCCCCCAAAGTGTCTTATACCTTATCGTATCGTGTGAAGGATCAAATTCATCAGGTAAAGCGCCTTTCCAGTGCTGGCCTATCTCATCAATACAAACTACCCACGGATGACCTGAATCAGCTGATCTTCTTATCCAGTATTTTGCATCCTCATGTATTTCATTCACATTGCCGCACTGAACCGACGGGCCTTCAACATTTCTGAATCCCAGGTAAGCTGTCATATCCTTTATTCTCTGCTGTGGAGCAGAATGAGTATGTATAACAATAAAATTGTCATACGGATCTGTTTCCCTGAGATAATCAGCCATCTTTTTTGTATCCTGGTATGTCTGGCCATAAGGCGACCAGTCAGTGGCATGATGTTCCTCACCGAGATTCCATGTAATTCCTAGATTATGTGAGAATCGTGCCACCAGTTCTCTCAGGTATAATTTGCGCTGTACATCAAGGTATCCGCAATCAAGAAGGCATTCATTTTCCGTTTCCTGAAGTACAATATGCTTCATGATCCCCAGTTTATCGGCATGTGCAAAGACTATTTCCCACTGGTCGAGCTTACTGCAATCGAAACGGTATCTTTCATTGCGATCGGTGTAAGGCCATACGTCCTCACCATCTCCAAGTATGTTCATTGTAAGGAAATAGAAACTATTCATGCTTTTTGATGACAGATAGTTGAGTGCACCAATAATTCCCTTTCCCATGCCGTTCTTCCATTGCGGGTCACCCTCTTTCCAGTCCCTGATATGAGGTGCATAGAGATGCAGCCCGCTGTTCGGGACAGCTTCACCGCTCCGCGTCTGATTATTGCCTCCGTAATATGTACCGTCAAATTCTTTATATCCAAGAAAGTTTTCAGGAGAATCAGTTCCTCCTTTCAGGTAAGGTTCATTGGTCCCGGCAAACCTAAGAAAGTGTGTTCCGGTATATTGAAGTCTTCCTTTTGATCTGAAGTCCGGTGCCGGTTTATCTGTCTTCTGAATGATAAAGGTACCGGTGGAACCGTTAAAGTAACATCTTTCACCCCTGTTGATGTCATCAGAAATGGCTATATCCCTGCCTTTTAAAAAACGGGCTGTATATGTCCAGGTACCCTCAGAGGGAGGAGAGAAGTGTACCCTCCACTCATCACCTGATCCCGCGGATGTTTCTGCTGCATTTCCGTCGGCAGCGTAATAACCCGGAACCATGTATTTCTGAGGCCCGTTTGAGAATTCCACATCCAGGCGGTAATCAGTAAATGGATTAACTGTATCATATTCGCTTGTAAGAGGACCTTTAAATGTGAGGGTAATTTTGTGCCATGTTTTCAACTCACCGCTAATTTCAACCGATGACCTGTCAGAGCAAGCCGTGCAGGAAAAGTATGTTAGTGCTGCGGTAACTAACATTTGGAAAATCCTGAATTTCTTCATGATATATAGTATAATTATCAGGCTCCGGCATAGACCAGCAGTGTCAGTCCTGCAAGATATGCCAGAAACATAAGGAATATAAGTGTATTGACTGTTTTATTCGCTCCTTTGAATTCTTTCCATATAAATACACCCCATAATGCGGCGACCAGAGTCGCTCCCTGTCCCAGTCCGTATGATATCGCAAATCCTGCTTTATCTGAGGCAAGTATACTCATAGACATTCCCAGGTTCCAGATCAATCCTCCAAGAATACCAATAAGATGTACTTTAAGGCTTCCTTTTCTATAATCGCTGAATGTAAGTGCATTACCCTCTATTGGTTTCTTCATCAGGATATAATTGAAAAGGAGATTGCTGATCACTACACCGATCGCGAAAAAGAAGAGTGCTGAATAAGGAGTAAGCTTGCCCGCTTCGGGAATTGAAAAGTCTGTTACCATAGAACTTGCCACAAAGCGGTAGAAAAGTGACATCAGGACACCTGCGGCAACTGAAAGAAGGATCCCTTTCCGGGAGACTTTTTGCATGATGGTACTGTGTTTTTTATATGCTATGGCATCAATTATGATCGCAGCCACAATAAGAGCAAGGCCCGCAAAAAGAATGACCGGATTTCCTTTGGGAGTAAAGATATAGTTGATTATAACGCCAAGGGCCAGCGCTATACCCACTCCGACGGGAAATGCAACAGCCATACCGGCTATTGCCATGGCAGCTACAAGGAGGATGTTTGATGCGTTGAAGACCAAGCCTCCAAGAAAAGCATTTAAGATATTTCCGGTTTTTGCCTGGGATATATCAGGAATGAAACTCCGTCCGTTTTCCCCCATGCTTCCAAGGGTGAATCCGAGCAGGAGTGAAAAGATCAGGATACCTGCGACATAATCCCAGTAAAAAAGTTCAAAACGCCATGATTTCCCGGCAAGTTTCTGGGTATTTCCCCAGGAACCCCAGCAAAGCATGGTTACAATGCATAGTATAACTGCAAGCGAATAAGATTGAGGTATGAACATATTTTGAAGTTTTGAGTGAGCTAAAGTTATGAGTACTTAAAGTTAAGCAAATTCCAGGTTCTTTAAGAACTATGATTACTCCCGGCACGTTTTATTGCTCAAAAGAGAACCTGTGATCCTCATTCTTCTTCTTCTCGGTCCTGAAAATCTTTGCAGCTGTGACATAGACCTTTGCACCTTCTGATTCGGGACGTTTTTCACCCAGGACTATAAGTTTCATAGTATGATTTCCCGGCTCAAGACCCGTTACATGCCAGATGCATTCCGTATGTTGTTGATTCGCGAAGAAATAATATGTATCGATAGTACGGTGCAGGTCTCCGTCGATAAATACATCAGCTTTACCACCGTCTTTGAACCAGTTGCCATATAGAGCGATACCCGTTCCTGTAAAAATCAGTTCAAGTGAATCTCCCTTTGTATCGGAAAAGACCGACTGATTGCTTTTTGTCCCATCCCTACTGCTCACCTCTCTTATTTGCCATTTTCCTTTTTTTAACCAGGTATTTTTCTCAAATACTGAAATATTCCTGTCGAAAACCAGATCAGGGAATGCAACTTCAAGAGGAGGTTCCTCCGGATCCTGTGTTTTTATGAGGATTTTGTTGCCATTTATTTTACCTCCGTCTTTTTCAATGAATCCCAGGGCATAGTTATAAGTGCTTTCCACTGCCGTATTGAAAGAATACGTTGTATGTATGAATGTCGAATCGCCTATAGCTTTAACACCTTCCTGAATTCCGACTGGTAATCCGCTGAATCCTTTTATTACTCCGATGACTGCCAGTGCATTGGATGGATTGCAATCTGAATCCTGACCGCAGCGTGTGGAAATCTCCAGTGTTTTCATCGGATCACCCTGTCCGTACAATAATCCCATCGCTATATAAGCGCCATTCAGTTTAGCATCAATATTGAATGTTGATCCTGCTCCGCATATATCAACGTTTCCCCATTTCCCCTCAAGTTCGTTCCATGCTGCCCTCCAGTCATCAGGATACTGTATGTGAAGTTTAATTACATCTTTTATGATCTTATAATAATCGCTTCCCGACGGAATTGACCTCAGGGCTTTTTCGACTATTGCAGGGATGTTGTCCTCAAAAAAAGCTTCCGCATAAAGGGCTGCAACAAATATACCTCCGTAAATTCCATCCCCGTAATTCATTATTCTGCCTGTTTTATCGGCAATAGCCAGGGCCGTTTTCGGCATGCCCGGACACATGAATCCGATATAATCAGCCTCGATCTGAAAATCGATGTCATCAGCATGTATGTTGTATTCAGGACTGCCTGACAGCGGTGCAAAAATACTGTCGTAATAATTCTTTCTCGCCTGCATATTTGCATGCCAGAGGGGATAACCTGCTTTCGCAAATAACTCCTGGTATTTCTTTGAAGGAGCATCGATCCCGTATTTGTCCATGGCCATCAGGAAAGTAAGCTGTACGTAAATGTCGTCCTGCCACATACTGCCCTTTATGTCAGAAGGTTCCCATGTTATTGGATCCTCATAAGTTCTGCCCTGTGCGCTGAATTCAGTAGGGGCGCCATAAGTTACACCTGCCATTTTCCCTGCCCAGCCTCCGGCGATTTTATCCTTTAATGTTTCAGGTTTTATCTTCCGGAATCCGTCATTCGGATCACTGCAGGCAGTAAGAATCGCGATTAATGCAAGGAATGATGAAAAAATAATTACTCTGTACATTTATTTAAATTTTAAGTAATAACAATTTAATTTTCGCATAGCGAAGTAAGAATTAAATTAAAGCAAGAACATTTGAACAAACGAATATTGAATGAAGAACTTCTTCATTCTTAATTCATATCGTTAATGTTGAGGGGTCAGACCTCTTTTCGGTACGGTGCGGAAGCCTGTGCTCCCAGCCGGGTTACTGATATAGCTGCAGCTTTGTTTGCAAAAGTAACAGCGTCTTTTATTCCTTTTCCTTCGGCAAAGGCAATAGCAAGGGCTCCGTTGAAAACATCTCCGGCGGCTGTAGAGTCAACTGCTTCGACTTTTATTCCCCGTATTATCCCGGTGAATTCATCAGACCGGACATATGCTCCTTTTTCACCAAGAGTAATAATGACATTTTTCACACCTCTTCTCCGTAATTCAGTGGCTGCCTTTTCTGCAGTCATATCGTTTGTTACTCTGATTCCTGTAAGGATACCAGCTTCATTTTCATCCGGGGTTATAAGCCAGATATGTCTTAGAAGATAGTCGTGGAGCTTTTGAGCCGGGGCAGGATTGAGAATTACTTTCATGCCATGTTCGGCTGCTGTCAATGCCGCATATTCTACTGTCATCACAGGGATCTCCAGCTGCAACAGGAGTATTGAATATTTCCCTGAGGAGAAAAGTCCGGTATCGATATTTTCTGCTACCAGATTCCCGTTTGAACCCGGAGCAACAACAATATTATTCTCTCCCAGCGAGTTAACGGTGATGAGAGCAACACCTGAAGGTAATTCTTCATCTTTGACTATATGCCGGGTATCTATTCCTTCACTTTTAAGGACTCCTACAGTC
>CAYQZL010000136.1:0-11402 GCA_964421975.1 uncultured Rikenellaceae bacterium | reverse complement strand
CATGGCCAATTTATGATGATTCCGACATTCAGCTGTACCTCGATGCCTTTAAAAGTAATGTATGGTCTGAATACAGCAATATTGAAAGAGAGCGAGTCTTTCAGGTTGAAAAAAAATATGCAGCACTGATGGGTGTAAATTACTGTGTTGCCACAAGTTCCGGAACTGCTGCCCTGGAAACCGCTCAGCGTGTAATCGATATCGGCCCCGGAGATGAGGTAATTACCCAGACAAACACTTTCATAGCAACCGCACTTTCAACATTTAACCTGTTTGCAATTCCGGTTTTTATTGATTCTGATCCTGAAACTTTCATGATAGATGCAGATAAGATTGAGGAGCGTATAAACGAGAATACAAGGGCAATAATTCCTGTCCATATCGGCGGTGCTGCAGCAAACATGGACAAAATAATGGCAATTGCAAAGAAACATAATCTCATTGTAATAGAAGATGCCTGCCAGGCACATATGGCTGAATGGAGAAATAAAAAGCTGGGGACTATCGGAGATATGGGATGTTTCAGCTTCCAGGCAGGTAAAAGCCTTTGCAGCGGCGAAGGAGGTGCCGTTATCGGTAATGATGAATATCTTATGGCCAAAGCTAAAGGCTATACTCATATAGGAAAGGATCCGAGAGATAAAGGAAGGGTTTTTGCGGGATCAAATTTCAGGATGACACCATTCCAGGCCTCTATCCTGAGCGGACAGATCAGGCGTATTGAAGATCAGAGCACTCTTCGGGATGAAAATGCTGCATATCTTGAAAAACTATTAGGTGAAATAAAAGGAGTCAGACCGACTAAGAAATATCCCGGACAAACCCGTCGCGGATATTATATTTACCAGATGATCTATGATAAAAAACACTTCAACGGTTTGCCAAAACAAAAATTCCGTGAAGCAATGAGGGCTGAAGGAATTCCTTTCGGCAACGGTATTGACTCTTCACTTCACAGCAATCCTTTCATTGAAACATATTTCAACCACAGGGCATTTAAGAAGATATATACAAAGGAAAGACTCGAAAAGTACAGAAAGGAAAATCTTTGTCCCGTTAATGAGATGATCGACAGGGAAACAGGCCTGTCACTGGGTCAGAGAGTATTCCTGGGAACCTCAAAGGATATGGAAGATATAGTTACTGCAATTGTTAAAATCCAGAAAAACTCTTCTGCTTTACTCTGACCGTATGGCTAAACATAATTCATCTCCTTTGTGCTCTTTGTGATAACCTTTGTGTCCTTTGTGGTTAAGTGATTTTTTAACCACTAAGAGCACAAAGTTCACACTAAGAACACAAAGGATTGTAATAAATTAAGCATTTTACTTAACAAGATATCAAGAATATGACAACAGGAAAATACTTTAAAGCATCATTTCCCTCGATTGTATTATCAATCCTGGTGAGTATGTCTTCCGCGGGACAGGATGTGGATGACCTTAAGCTGAAAGATTACCGTCCGAAATCGATCTACAACATTCCTGTTACGAATGTTGTAAAAGCAAAATATCCCGCGATCGATATGCATACGCATGTCTATGGCAGGACCGATGAAGAGATCGTCAGGTGGATAAAAGCCATGGATGCCTGCGGCATTGAAAAATCAATCGTTTTTACCGGCGCCACGGGAACCAGGTTCGATGATCTGGTAAAGTTATATTCAAAGTATGGAAACCGCTTTGAATTGTGGTGCGGATTTGATTATACGGGGTATGAACAACCGGGCTATGGACCCGCTGCAGTCAAAGAACTTGAAAGATGTTTTAAAGCCGGGGCTAAAGGTGTAGGCGAAGTAATGTTCAAGGGCAAAGGCATCTCCCCTTCTTCGAAGATGAAGACCATAATGCTTCCCGATGATCCAAGGATGGATATATTATGGGAAAAATGTGCAGAGCTGGGATTACCGGTCAACCTTCATATTTCGGAAGACAAATGGATGTATGAAAAGATGGATTCCACAAATGACGGACTCATGAATGCTTCACAATGGGAAGTTAAGATGGAGAACGGGGCAAAATCCCATGAGGAAATGCTCGAAAGGCTCGAAAACACAGTCAGGAAACACCCCAAAACAATATTTATTGCCGCGCATCTTGCCAATTGCTGTGCCGATCTTTCAGTACTTGCCGCTTACTTTGATAAATACCCGAATTTATATGCTGATATTTCTGCCCGTTACGGAGAGATAGCTCCTATTCCGAAATATGTTCACGATTTCATTGAAAAATACCAGGACCGGATCGTATATGGTACGGATATGAGTTTTAATGAAAGGATATACAGAGTCACCTTCAGGATACTCGAATCGGCTGATGAACACTTTTATGAAACCGATCTGTTTGGTTATCACTGGCCGTTATATGGCCTGTTCCTGACCGATAAAACTCTAAAAAAGGTATACAGGGACAATGCATTAAAGTTACTTATCAGATAACAGGCTATCATTTCGATAAAGCCGGATCTGAACCGGCTTCCCGTTTAAGCTCCTATATCCCAGCGGCGGAAATATAATGCCTGGCGCACCACAGGGAGAGTCTTGAATTCAATTTCTTCCATCTGGGCCAGATTCAGTGGTGAAAATTCAGATGCTATTTTAACATTCTCCTCAATCTGGGCTATACTGTCAACACCGATTATTGTTGTACTGACTGGCAGACTCATACTATAGGTGAGTGCTTCCCTGATTGAAATAGTTCCTGGTTTTGAAGTCCTGAGGCGGGCATCCGTCTGCTCTTCCACGGGTGGTGGTGTCCAGCTCGATAATATCCTGCTTCTTGTGGTAACTTTCATCCCGATAATTGCAATTCCCAGTCTCTGGGCTTCGGGCAGAAGGTAATTCTTAAAGCTCAGATAATGAACATCTGCTGCGTTTACGGCCAACAGTATCGAATCGAAAGGATAACGTTTAATGGCTTCAAGAAGTACCAGCGGTTCATAGTGTCCTGTAATTCCAAGATACCTCACCATACCTTCAGCTTTGGCCTTTTCCATTGCCTTTATAGCGCCGTTAGAAGCAAAGATCTGATCAACCTGCTCCTGCCGCTGCACATTATGTAACTGCCATGTGTCAATATGGTCTGTTTGCAGATTCTTCAGGCTTTCCTCGATTAAACGCATCGACCCGTCATAAGTCCGGTCATGTGTTTTTGTCGAGAGCCAGACTTCTTTACGACGGGTTTTCATAACACGCCCGATATTCAGCTGACTGACCCCCTGTCCGTACGAAGCTGCGGTATCGATATAGTTTATGCCCAGGTCGATCGCACGGTTAATGATCTTTTCCGACTCTTCTTCCCTTCCCTTTATCTCAAGGGTAGCCTGCCCCCCGAGGCTTAATACGCCCACCTTATACCCGGTCTTCCCAAGTGATCTTGTCGGCATGGCATTGTATGTGACAGGATTGAAAGGATCATCATTGTTTTTCTTTAACGGTAATGATCCGGTATCATCTCCTGTCATAAGAGAATTTCCAACAGTAACCGAAGCTGCTGCTGCCAGGCCGGTTCCAAGAAAAGCTCTGCGATTAATATTTTTCTCTCCCATTGTATATGATTTTAAGGTTAATTTTTTTTAAAAGATAATTAAAAGCATGATGATTAACAAAAGAATTTACACGACATATAACAATTCATACCACATCTCTGTTCACAAGGGAATTCTGAAACTCATCAGTTCCGGATTAAGCAGCCTGATTTACAGGTTGAAGAAATATGAAAGTTTTACAAGTATTGTGCGATCGTTAAAATTGAAATTCCTTGAAACGGAAGGATTCATCTCATCGAAACGTCCTTCATTATATGCCAGATACAGATAACTGCCCGGTTTATATTCCCAGCTGATGAGGCAGCTGAACAGGTAATCGTTATATATCTCTTTCTGATCGTAATATGTAGTTCCGAAAATCCCCTGCATATGGAGGCGGAAGTAAAAATCCTTGGTAAACATCAGTGTCGAATAGGATGATAATTTAAAATACCGGCCATCTTTTTCACTGGCAGTATCGTATGTCTCTATAAAATCACCCTGCAATTTAGTGAGGAGGTTATAGAGTATACGTCCATCGCCATTGATTGTGATTCCCCTCTGACTGCCGACATATTTCTGATCAAAATTATAGTATGTTCCGCCTTTCAGTGAAAATACTCCGGCAACACGTGCCCCCATTTTCATCGGCCTTGTGGAATAGCTCATTGTAATATAGTTACCTGAGTAATCACCGGTCAGTTCAGTTGCTGAAAAGTGCTCATAATCTGCCATGACCGACATTTCATTTATAAGATTCACGGTCACATCTCCGCTGAAGCTCAGATTATCAGCCTGTCTTGACCCTCCTGTTATATAAAGGGAGCCAGATTCGGACTCCGAGACAGTACCGAAAAACTGATCCGGAATAATCCCGGGATATTTTTCAAGCCAGCTGTTGATATACCTGGTGGTGAAAATATCTGAAGTATAGTCTAATTCAAGGTTTGTTATTATTCTGCGCATATTATATTTATTTATTCTCGGACTGATCCGGAATATTCCGCTTGCTTTATTCCAGCCCCTGTCAGTCTCTTTTTGTATATATCCTATCCTGTTTATCTCAAATGAAGGTTCAATGCGGTTAAAGCTCAACTGGCCACCCATCAGATCGCCTGTACGAACATATGAGAAATTATATGCCATATTCTGCCCGGCATTCTGTTCATTTTTCCCTGATGCTATCTGGATATCAAGTAAATTATTATCCTTAAAAAGAAAACTTCCATCCAGTCCCATTACTCTGTCAAATTTCCCTTCTTCTTCCTTTGTTGCAGCGAGGATCCCGAGGCTGCTTGAACCCATAATGTCTTTCTTGATCCTCATCACACCAAATGTTGCACTTTCAGGATTTTCCATTGATCCTGAAAAAAGGGATTTCCCAGTCCGGTTTCCTATAACTCCGAACTCAATGCCATGCTTAAGTTTACCTGTGACTTTGGCTCCTCCGATGATGTCACCTCTTGCTCCTATCCGTCTGCTGTAAAATAATTCCAGCGGAGTATTAAATATACTTGTCCGTTCAGTAAAAAAGGGGCGAAGTTCTTTGAAGCGTGTGGGGAAACGGGTAAGATTTATCTCAAAAACATCGGCATCGACCTGTGCAAAATCAGGATTAATTGTAAAATCAGCCGTGATATAGGGTGAAGGACTATATCTTATATCTCCTCCGATATTAAAATTGAAATATGGATCACGGTCAAGTGTCCTGGTTTTACCCGCAACTCCATAGGGTCTTAATTCAAAGGTCCTGCCGGATTTTATACTGACAATATTTTCAATATTCCCCATCTGTGACATACGGGTTGTATTGTCCCACTCAGGCAGGTGTGGTTTCCATTGACCCCTGGATGCATCCTTTGAAATATTTCTCATAATGTTGAATCCCCATGTCTGGTTTTCTTTACCTGAGAACCTGAAATTGAAAAAAGGTATTTTTATTTCCGCGTACCAGCCCTTTTCATCAACCGAACCTGCAGAGTACCATATTCCATCCCAGTTCTGATCGCGTTTAACATCGTCATAGCGAAGCTCATCATTCTGCACACCCGTTGGAGAAACACTGAACTTATATCCCGTCCGGTGGTCATGGTAACTGTCAATAAACAGGTCAACATTATCAGGGGCAGATGAGCCTTTCGGAGCCAGCTGACGTACTATTTTATCCGGTTCTGAATCCCAGCACCAGATGCCTATATAGAGATTTTCATCGTCATATAAAATTGCAAAATCGGTATCTTCACTCATCGGGGCCAGAGGGTATGGTTCTTTTTCCAGAAGACCTCCGCAGCGCTCAGCGCTCTGCCATACATTTTCATCTAAATGACCATCTATGACCACATCATCTGTCCCTGCCAGACGATATGCATTGATGACATAATTTTCCCTTAATGTATCATTTACCATGGCCCTTACAGAATCAAAATATTCGGCAGAAAACAGGTCATATTGTACAAAGCGCTGCCCAAATCCCCAGGAACTAAACATGATTGTAAGGACAAAAAGAACAGCTATTCTCCTGTATAATATCAGGTTGCTATTGGAATAACAATAATACCGAAAGGATAATAATTTGAAATTCATCACCTTTATTTGACATACTAAATGACATACCTGTCTGGAAATAATCCGGGATAACTCAGTTGTAAAGATAACATTTTAGCCATGACTTTTTTTTATTTGACTTGTGTTATACTCTTTCATAACTTTGATAAAATAACCTGATCTTAAACTAATTAAAAATAAATCGTTATGAAAGGAATTGTTACTTCTCTACTGGTTATTGGACTGACTGTCAGTGTTTTTGCACAGTCACCCCAGAAACTGAGCTACCAGGCTGTTATACGCAACAACTCTGGTGCTCTGGTAACCAATCATGCTGTCGGAATGAGGATAAGCATTCTTCAGGGAACTATGACCGGAACAGTGGTCTATGCTGAGACATATAGCCCTGTTCCGCAAACAAATGCAAACGGGCTTGTGACCGTTGAAATAGGCAGCGGGACTCCCTCGACAGGTACATTTTCGGGAATAAACTGGTCAACAGGTCCCTATTTTCTGAAGACCGAGACAGATCCTGCAGGCGGAACCAGCTACACGATCACCGGTACAAGCCAGCTGTTAAGTGTTCCCTACGCTTTATATTCAGAGACTTCTGAAAGTATTGCCGACAACAGCGTCACATCGGCAAAGATCGTAAATGGTACTATTGTTGCCGCTGATCTGGCAAATAATTCGGTAACCACTGATAAAATAAATTCAGCTGCCGTGACCGGGGTAAAAATAGCCCAGGCCGGGGCGACAACAGGTCAGGCATTAAAATGGAATGGTACCACCTGGGCACCGGGAAATGATCTTTCGGGAAGCAGTCTGTGGACACAGAGCGGAGCAAAAATATATTATAATACCGGTAACGTTGGTGTGGGAATATCTGATCCTCTTGAAAAACTACATGTTAACGGATCAGTGCTTTTGAGTACCGGTGATAAGAAGCTTTTATTATTTACCCAGGGAACCGGTGAAGATATTATGTCAACAAATACTTTATACATTAATCATTCAAATAACAAAAATGTTTCAATCGGGGAGGGAGGAACAAGCAATTTACTTGTTTCGGGAAGAGTAGGTGTTGGAACAACAAATCCGGCAGGTTTTCTGAATATACAGGGAAATTCGACAGCTGATATCCCTCACCTGTTGTTAACCGAAAGCGCAACTGATTATGCCAGACTTTCCTTTAAAAATACAGCTGCTCCGACAAAGAACTGGTCAATTGCAGGTATGCCTGATGCAACAGATGCCAATTCCCGGCTTAATTTCTGGTACTGGAACGGTACCACAGGCAGAGATATTATTTCAATTTCAGGCAATGGAACTGTTACTGCAGGTTTAGGAGTATCATTACCAGGAACATTTCTGGAGGTACATAGCAATGTAACTTATGTGGGCGGTATAACACCGGTTATCAGGATCAGTGACAATTTTAAATCCTGGAATATTGGATTGGGATCTGACGGAGACAGGTTCACAGTTGCGTCCCAGGATATGACGGAGCGATTAACTATTTTAAAGTCAAACGGCAATGTTGGTATCGGAACTATATCCCCTGCATATAAAATGGATATTGCAGGTCCATTGAACCTGAACAAGGGTCTTACGGGGGCTGCAATACGATGCAATGGTGCTGAAGCTTTGTGGTTTGACGGAACATATTTCAGCTGGGGCTGGGGAGGCACTTACAACTTCTTTGGTGATAAAGTGTTTATCGGACCAGCACCTGCTGATCCGGGTACCAACCATTTAGTCGTTAATGGTACTGCTGCAAAACCAGGAGGCGGATCATGGGCAACCTGGTCAGATTCACGACTAAAAAATATTCACGGCCTTTATAAAAAGGGTCTGAAAGAAATTGTGAATCTTCAGCCAATCCTGTTCTCTTATAAGAATGGCAATAATGCTAACCTCCCTGCGGACATTGATTATGCCGGGCTGGTTGCCCAGGAGGTGAGGGAACTATTTCCGGAAGCAGTAAGCAAAGGTGCTGATGGCTATTTTCAATTAGATATCCATCCGGTCAATATGGCACTGATCAATGCAGTTAAAGAGCTGAAAGCCGAAAACAATGAACTTAAAGCCCGACTGGAAGCCGTAGAAAATTTACTCAGATCAGAGTTTAAAAAATAATAAACCAGGTTGAGAAGGAGATCCGGCGGGAAATTACTTATCCTGACATTGCTTGAAATTGTGAATAGTTATGTATAACTTTACTTTAGCTAAAAATACCTGAATATGAATGCTTCAATCAGACTGGCAGCAATTCTTCTTATTACACCAGCGATTATCACTATATCATCTTGTGAAAAGAAATTTACCCGCGACTCAGATAAGGGAAATCTTGAAATTTCCTTTAGTTTACCGGACGCGAAAAGTCCTGCAAAATCAATGGAATTCTCTGATACTAATATTTTAACATCATATCATCTGTTGATTTCGATCGAAGACATGAAAGGCAGTTTTGTGTTTTCAGACTCGCTGATTCCGCTATATACCTTCGGTAACGAATTCATCAGTGAGAAGGTGGAATTAAATACCGGAGAATATAAGCTTACTAAATTCATGGTTATAAATCCGTCAGGAGAGGTAGTTTATGCTTCCCCTGTAGAAGATTCTCCTCTGGCATACCTGGTCAGTGATCCGCTTCCAATAACCTTTAATATTATTACGGGCCAGATGACAAAGGTTTCACCGGAAGTTTTGTTTGTTGGAGAACAGACTCCGGATGATTTTGGCTATGCCAGCTTTGGGATGCAAATCATTATACCCATGAATCTATGGATAATTTGCGTGGTTGATAATCCGCTCAGCATGGTTCCGGCAATACAATTTACTACAGCAAATCTTACTGTTTATGCTGAAAACAGCTGGCATTATACTTTTAAACTCGAAGCTGCAACAAATCATCTGATTATCAGGGGAGGATATCCGGCTTATCATTTTCTGCTTGAAAAAGAGGGCTATTTGCCTCAAAAAATGGAGTTTACGGCAGAGCAATTGATGAAAACCACAAAGGAAAACCCGCTTATCCTCAAAATTCCATGGAACAACAATATCATCTGGTCAGATAGTTTTGAAGCTTATACCCCAAATACGTTTCCAAATACATGGATACCTGACGGGAACGGTATAGATTTATTAAAAAATTTTGTTGATAATTCAATATCCTGGGATGGCAACAAATCACTCAGGTTATTTGGTAAAACAGCCGGTTGCTGGGCTGCAATAGCTTATCATGCTTTAAATGTTCCCCCTCCTTATACAATCGAATTAGCAATAAGAAATGGAGATGAGGTTTTATCAGGCTGCAATCCGGACAGAGTCCTTATTGGATTAAATAAATCAACCACCTGGACAAGTCCTTCTCAGCGCTATTTCATTAAATTTGATGGTGACGGAAAAATATATGGAGGTGGAGATAAAGTACTAGGGTCGTATAAGACTGATACCTGGTACCTGGTAAGACTCAGATATGAGATAATTTCAGAATCTGAAGTGAAATTAAGCTACTGGATAAACAATATTTCTCTTGGCAGTGAATCATTAAGTACAATAAATGAGGAGAATCTTTTAAACTACCTTGAAATTCAGGTTCTGGAAGGCTCTGGCTGGTTCGATGCCATTAAAGTGATAAAATAAAATTACAATCCCTGATACTTTCAGTGGTTAACCTCAGTTAAGCTTTTCTTTATTTCCCTGACTGAATCAAGAAGGTCGCCCTGTTCCTTCTGCCAGTCTTTTAATGATACTTTAAAAGCAAAGATAACAAGCGTAATGAAAAATATTAGCCAGTTGACGGCTATGCCCATTGAGGTCGGGGTAAATGAAAAAAATCAATTCATGAATAATGCAAGTTAAGACTATCCCGTCAGAGGAAGAATTTCTTACAGAGCAGCCCAATTATATACACTCTGAATAACACAATTTAATTTCTCTCTGTGAATAAATAATTTGGGCTTCCGGTTATTACTGACTTGGAGTAACCAGTTATTTCCAATATATTTGAGTTAAACAGAACCGGCCCTGTTCCGGCAGGAAACAAATTCAGTACAATTTTCATTAATCTGAAACCTTCATATAATAAGTTAAACGATATGAGAATGATAAAAATGAAGTTTCTTTTTCTTAAATCCATGCAATATATCCGGATCTCAATTCTTCTTAATATAGTTTTGGTACTCACTTTAAACGGGCAGACAGGGCCTGTGAAGATCAGTTTACTTTCAGAAAACGATCTGAGATATCTTGAAGAACTGACAAAGGATGTTGTCGAAAGCTCCCGTATTTATCCGGGACAGAAAATCTCCACTGACTTTGGAGGAAACTCCACCGGTGGTATCCTGATCCGGCCGGGAGGTCGCAAAACTTATCCCTCATTCTGGATCCGCGATTATGCAATGTCACTGGAATGCGGATTTATTACAACCGAAGAACAAAAGCATATGCTTCTGCTTACAGCATCAACACAATGTGACCGGACCTGGATATCCAGGACAGGCAGTCTCATCCCTTCCGGAGCAATTGCCGATCATATCAGGATTGATGACGGCTTGCCGGTATATTTTCCCGGAACTTTGGATTATGAGACTCAGGGAGGTAAAAAGTGGGGAATGGTACCTCCTTACTGTGATCAGTACTTCTTTATACATATGGCTTATTATTATGTTAAATGTACCTCTTCTCATGAGATCCTGCTTAAGGAGATCAATGGAAAAAGACTGATCGACACGCTGCCCAGCAACTCGCCCGGGAATATATTAAAGATCTAAGGGCAGGTGATTACAGGAAAGGCTCTTCATTCGGTGGCCCCTGGGAATGTTATAATGCAAAATCTCCACAAAATCCTGTATATCTTACAACTGTTTCATGCCCCTTTATTGTATTCAAAAAATAAATACGTATTTATCTTGCAGCCTGCAGTTTTATGAAATTCAGAACCTCTTCTGTATCCTTTTCGGCATTCACCGCATCGTTCTTATAAATTATCTTACCGTCTTTCCCGATAATGAAGGTCCATCTTTTGGCAGTTACACCTCTTAACAGCTCATGCTCGGAACCTCCGACAGTTTTTTTGATTGCACCGCCATCGCTGACAGGAACACCAAAAGCCCTTGCAATATTTCCCTTTTCATCTGACAGGAGAGTGAAATTAAGATTCTCTGCCTGTTTAAAAAGCTTCAGGTTTTCAGTCTTATCACCGCTGATACCAACAACCTCAATACCGGCAGACTGAAGGTCATCCTTATGATCACGATAAGCACAAGCCTGTTTTGTACATCCTCCGGTCATTGCCGCAGGATAAAAGTAAACCACGATATATTTAT
>CAYQZL010000135.1:0-11411 GCA_964421975.1 uncultured Rikenellaceae bacterium | reverse complement strand
ATCCTACACTCTTTCCCTACACGACGCTCTTCCGATCTAAGGGCAGAGGGCAGAGAGCAAAGAGCGCAGGGCAAAGGGAGAAGAGGAGACTAAGGGACAGGAGGGAATAATTTTGTGAGACTTTGTAAAGACTCCGCGAAACTCCGTGGTTATTAACAAATAATAAAATAGTTACATACAATCCTATGAAATCAGACAAACACAGCAGAAGATCTTTTACCAGGAATATTGCTCTTGCCGGGATGGGAGCTGCAGGATCAAGCATTGTAAAATGCACCGGGAACTCCGCAGTTAATAAACCGGAACCGGAATTGGTCAGGAAATATAAACTCAGTCTGAATGCATATTCATTTAACCAGCCCCTGAGGGATGGAAAAATGACTGTTCATGATATGCTCGATTTCAGCGCTAAAACAGGTTTTGACGGAGTCGATCTCACAGGATACTATTTTCCCGGATACCCCCAGGTCCCGTCTGATGATTATCTGTATTCGGTTAAAAAGAAAGCCTTTCATCTTGGCCTCTATATTAACGGAACAGGTGTAAGGAATGATTTTACATGGTCAGATCCGGAAAAAAGGGCAGAAGAAAAGAAGCTTGTGAAGGAATGGGTAATTGTTGCTGAAAAACTTGGGGCACCGTCACTCCGGATCTTTGCCGGTAACCTGTCGAAAGAAGACTTTACATGGGACGAGAGGGCAAAATGGATAGCCGACGATATACGGGAATGTGCTGAATTTGGAAAGAACCATGGTGTGATGATGGCCCTTCAGAACCATAATGATTTTATTAAAAATGCAGCAGAAATTGAGAAACTGTTAAAAATGGTCAGTCACGACTGGGTGGGACTTATGCTCGACATCGGAAGTTATCACGTTGCCGATCCCTATGCTGAAATTGCCTCAAACTCGAAATATGCCATCTCATGGCAGCTCAAGGAAAAAGTCTTCATCAATGATCAGCAGTTTGATACCGACTATACCAGAATAAAGGAAATCGTGAAAGAATGTGGTTATAAAGGCTATCTGCCGATAGAAACACTGGGCGAAGGCGATCCGGTTCTAAAGGTACAGACTCTGTTTAACGAAGTCACCCGGATTCTGAATTCCTGAACCTCCATCTTCTCTGCTAACTTAGCGTAAACAACTATCTGGCAGTTGGCAACGACAGTTGGCAAATTGGCAGTTGGCAAATCTCTCACCTCTCACCCTCTTACCTCTCATCCCTTCGCTCTCCTTCCTGCGCTTTTCAACGATTACGCCGTAACACCATAACACCGTAACCCCGCAACACCGTAAAGCCGTAACGCCGTAATATCGTCACGCCTCAACACTCACTTCCGTGGCCATCGAAGCCGCATACTCCTTTACCTGGAAGACGAAAGCCTGTAACCTGGTATCGAGAGAAACGGTATCCTGACCATCATAGGCGATATTTATGAAAGGAATGTTATTGTGATCTTTCCTGAATGAATCGCTTACTGAAGCAATAAGAGTTCCGGGCATACAGGTGAATGGTAATATTGCTGCCAGTCCGGATACTCCTCTTTTTGAAAGAGCAACCGATGTACCCATTGCTATGGGCGGATCGCCGTCATAGTACTCATTTACATATGTATTGCAAAGATTAAGCATATCGTGAAGTGATACATCTTTTTCGTGGTCGGTAAGCTTCTTTATACCTCTTAGCAAGGAACTGGCAATTACATCCTGTCCCAAACCCTGAATTTTGGATTTTATGATCCCTTTTGTATCTTTTTTCCACTTACTGTCACGGGTGAATCTATGTGTCGAGTAATATATCCATTCCGAGAAGGGTCCGATTACGACTTCAGCGCCAAGTTCTTCCAGCCGGTTGGCTATATTCCCGTTGCATCCGGCATTATCACGCATATATATTTCTCCGATTATCGCAACAACCGGACGACGAACGCTCTTATCAACAGGTATTGCAAGAAAATCCTCAGCAATTTCTGTGAGAATTTTGTGTAGTCCCTTTGTTCCCTTTTCAATACAAATTTCAAGTCTCCTGAGTGATCTCTCATACAGCTTGTCGCTGTCTCCTTTGTTGATCTCATAAGGTCTGGTTTCCCTGTATATCTTTCTCAGATAATCGGCAACAATAAAACCTTTCCATGCATTGATCCTGAATTTTTGTCCATGTTCACCCGCAACATCCTCATATGATGTATCATTCGAGGGAGTAATTATTTCAGCATCTTTAAATCCCAGTCTGTCGAAAAGTATTCTGTGGAAATGGTTATACTGTCCGAATCTGCAGGGTCCGTTATGGTCCGGCATGAAGAAGCTCATTTTTGAAGGATCTGCACCCGGTTCCTGCAATTTCTTTACAAAGCTTCCTGTAACACAAATCATAGGGAAGCATTCTTTTGATGATGTATATTTCCGGCCTATTGCTATATCCTCCTCGGTCTGCTTCGGAAGTACTTCGGAAGGGACACCTATACTTCTGGTAGCGGCAGCAAGCAAATATGCTCCATCGTTCATATACGGGAAGTAAAGCACTCTGTCTTTCGGAGGTGAGGGAGGACTTGGCCTGGGCCGGTAAATTTCAACATCCCTTTTTTCGTTCTGTTCAGAGCCCCTGAGGCTGTCAAGAAATGCTTCAATCCTTGTTACCATACCTGCATCTGCGGAGTGTTCATCCACTTCCAGGTGAAGGAATGGTTTGCCTTTCAGTTCCTCTGTTACATAATGCCAGATAAAGGAATCCGGGCCACAGCGGAAATTGCTCAGATAAACGGCATATAATCCGTCAGTTGCTGCAACATGCTGTGCGGCTGCAATGATCTTCTGGCCGTTGGGCCAGTACATGTTCCTGTAATTCTTAAAGATATTATAAGGAGTAAGATCAAGCATATCCACGGGGATCGGCATCACATTCTGAGCTATAAGCTTTTCTACAAGCCCAAGATTAAGATGAGGATCGGCACTGTTATAAGGCCTTCCCAGCAGCACCACTGGTCTGCAGTTTTTGGGAATGTTATTGAATACATTCTTCCCATAATCAACCAGCCGCTTTTCAAAGATAGTCTGAATGTTGTCGGCATAATATACTGCTTCCCTGATCTGCTTTTTATTTAGTCCGAATTTCTTGTTGAAATATCCCATCATCTCCTTTACCAGTGCACTTTCAAAGAATCTGAAATGAAGTGTTGGCATGATGAGCTTCGATTCATCTATTTTTCCCTTTAGGGCTGCCTTCACCATGAAAGGATATGTCTGTACCCACGGACAGTTACAGTTGAATGTTTTTTCATAGCCGCGGAATTTAGCATTGACTATAAAGGGCAGGAAGATATAATCAACGTTTTTCTCAATCAGATCTATAACATGTCCGTGCATCAGTTCCACCGGCAGGCAGGTCTCGGTGGTAATGGTTTCGATCGAGGTGGTTAAAAGTGTTTTATCTGATTCCCTTGAAATGACAACCTGGAATCCGAGTTGTTCGAAGAATGTTCTCCAGAAGGGGAATTGCTGATAAAAAACCATAAGTGCACGCGGTATTCCGACAGTGGGTTTGGTCCTCTCATCTGTTTCCCTGAAACCCTCCATCAGCATCTCTGTTCTGATTTTATAAAGATTGGGGATATTATTTGCTGCTTTCTTTCTGCCGTCGGTTTCATATTTCTCACATCTGCCGCCATAGAAAAGGGATTTCTTTTCACCGGCTATTTTTACGCGGCGGATCTCGCAATGGTTTGTACATCCCTGGCAAGTAAATCTTGTAATATCGTATGAAGCATTTCTGATACCGAAACCCTTGAATGTTGTTTTTTGTCCGGGTTTCATTGAACGTTCTGCCAGGATTGCAGCGCCGATAGCCCCTGTAACATCGAAATGCGGGGGTATCGTGATCCTTTTTCCCGTAACCTGTTCAAAAGCAGCAACAACAGCTTTGTTATTTGTTACTCCTCCCTGGAAGAATATTTTATTCCCGACCCTCCTGTCGGCGACTACTTTCTGCAGGTAATTATATACGATTGAGTATGCAAGACCACCAACCAGATTATCATTTCGGGCCCCTTTCTGCATAAAGGAGTTCAGGTCGGATTCCATGAAAACGGTACATCTGTCTCCAAGTTTAACAGGGCTCTCGGAATTCAGAGCCATATTCCCAAACTGTTCGATAATATTGATATTCAGCTTTTCAGCCTGTTCTTCAAGAAATGATCCCGTACCGGCAGCACAGACTTTATTCATTTCGAAATCGACAACAACGCCATTTTCAATACTGATGTATTTCGAATCCTGTCCACCGATCTCAAATATCGTATCAACGGTAGGATCATAATCAATTGCTGCCGTTGCCTGAGCAGTTATCTCATTCTGTATTGTATCTGCCCCGATGAAATCTCCGGTAAGATATCTGCCCGAACCTGTTGTCCCGGCACCTATAACTTCCACTTCTTCACCAACTTCATCATAGATCTCGGTCATTCCCCTCTGGATTGCCTCAAGGGGTTTTCCGGCTGTGGGAAGATATCTTCTGGCAATAACATTATGTTCCTTATCTATCAGAACAACATTGGTACTGAGTGAACCAACGTCAATACCCAGATAGACCTGGAGTTTCTCATTACCGTTCTTTTTGAAATTTATAATTTTATTGTACTCAGCTTCAGATTCCATCAGTCTGGGAAGGCTGGTAAATGATGAAGAGGTTTCGGCAAGATATTTCCCGAGATTTTCAAGACCAGGGAAACTGTTCATCTCCAGTTTATTGCCATGAGCATACATGACAGCTCCGATAGCACCCATGGATGCATGGTATTCCGGGATTATAAGCTCGTCCTCCTTCAGGTTAAGTACTTCCCTGAATGCTCTCACCATACCAACATTAGCAGCAACACCACCCGAAAAAATGACCGGTTTGTTGAATTCCTTGCTTTTACCTACATTGCTTCTGAAGTTCCTTGCAAGAGCGAAACATAATCCGGCAACAATATCATGAAGGGGGGTGGCTATCTGCTGGTGATGAATCATATCACTTTTGGCGAAAACACTGCATCGTCCTGCGATTCTCGGTGGATTGACCGATTTAAGTGACATTTCCCCGAATTCCTTTTCAATGGATACACCTATCCTTCTTGCCTGCTGGTCAAGAAATGATCCTGTACCTGCAGCACAGATACTGTTCATCTCAAAATCAACAAGCTTCGAAGGACCGCCGGCAGGATCTTTTTCCAGAAGGATCAGTTTGGAATCTTCACCACCTATTTCAATAACGGTTTTTGCTTCCGGAAATAGTTTTCCGCATGAGGTTGCCTGGGCAATGATCTCATTTACGAATACACCACCGATCAGACTGGTGGCAAGTTTTCCTCCTGTGCCGGTAATGGCAATTCCTTTAATTGATCCGGCAGGATATCTTTCCAGAATGGATCCAAGCCTGTCATTCAGTACATTGAACGGCTTCCCGTGAACATAATCATAATAATTCTCAATTACTTTATAATCTTCATCGACTATAACCGTATTCAGGGATACCGATCCGATATCCAGACCCAGCATAACATTACGGTTAGCATTATCGACCTTTTCCTCTTTCTCTATCATAGTCAACGTTTTATTAGATGAATTAACCCGCCTCAGATCTGGTTTAAACTTTCATGGTAAAAAGCGGCCCTAATATATATTTTTCTTTTATTAAGACAACCGAAAGGGCCTTTTTTATGAGATTATCATATTTAATACCCTGGTTGAAATAAGCTTTTAAACTGATGCTTCAATGAGTGTTCTGTTAAATAATCAGGCTTTGTATTATTAATTTGTTTTTAAGGATATAAACATCAGATCCATTCCTCTTTCAGTAATTCTCCCGATATGCCTGTAATCAGCTGTTTTACGGGGACTTTTCTTGAAGCTCTTGCTGATGCGGCTTTTATCATCTGTAAAAGTCCTCCGCAGCATGGGACCTCCATCATCATAACGGTGATGGTGTTAACCCTGGCATTGTCGATCAGATCTTTCAGTTTTTCCACATATATATCTGTATTATGATCAAGTTTCGGACAGGCTATGACAAGGGATTTACCTTTCAGGAACCTGCTATGAAAGCCACCTGTTGAGTATGCCACACAATCGGCAGCAACAAGGAGATCAGAATTACGGAAATAAGATGCATTGGGATTGATGAGGTGCATTTGTACAGGCCAGTGCCTGAGTTCAGATTGTGAAGCTTCGCTGACGACTGCTGTTGCCGGCTTGTTTAAAACCTTCTCCCTTGAACCGGGACAACCACCCCCTGTTTGTTCGTTTGCATAGTTACTTATTTCTGCAGCTTTACCTCCAGGTGTCTGATCCTTTTCAAAAAGCTGCTCAAGTATTTCATCCGGATTGAATCCGGGCGATGGTTTGTTTTGCACCAGGAAATCAATTCCCTCTTTCAGGAAACCGGTCTCCCCATGATCCTTAAGATGCCTGAGATGTGCAAGTATTGTATTCTTTCCTTTGCTTACCATCTGTTCGATCACACGTTTCTCATCATATGGTTCCGCTTCTCTTCTTTCAATTGTTATTGCTCCTTCAGGGCAATATCCTATACAGGCACCCAGTCCGTCACACATGAGTTCACTTATAAGCCGCGCTTTCCCGTCAATGATCTGCAAAGCTCCTTCATGACAGTTGGGGACGCATAATCCGCAACCTGTACATAATTCTTCATCAATTTTAAGAATATCTCTAATCATGACTGCAATCTTAATTATTAGGCGACAGATTTTTACAGGAATATGATATTTGTCATCCCCTGTTCAGAAAGAAAGTTCCGTGTCATTTGCCATAGCGGTAAGTGCCAGATAGATCATTCTGGCTACATCCTGCATAATATCGATTGTAACAGCATCGGGATCATCTCCGGGAAGGTGGTACCAGATCTTTTTAGTTGCTCCGGTAGTTCCGATTGACATTGTTCTGTAACCGATGGAACTGAAATTGAAGGAATCGCTCCGGGGACGGCCGTAATAAGCCATTGGTTCAGATGCGGCGCCACGGAACGGGCGGTGAATATACCTGGTATTAGCCTCTTCAAAGTATTTTAGAAGGTTCCTGTAAGGAGCAGATGCATTTACAGATAATCCGGTGCCATTGCCAACCATGTCGAGATTTATAAAGGTTACGGCCTTCTCTTTCGGAAATGCAGGATTTTGTGCATATAACCTGCTGCCAATCAGACCGGTCTCTTCACCTCCGAAGAATACAAATACTACAGTCCTTTTCAGCTGAATTCCCGACTGGGCCATGGCTTTGGCAGCTCCCATAATATCAACCACTCCGCTTGCATTGTCAAGCGCTCCGTTTACAATTTTTCCGGCCTGTCCCACTGCATCAAGATGAGCTCCTATTATTACGGATTCATTTTTCAGCTGAGGATCGGTACCTTCTATCATTCCAACCACATTACATGCTTTTCCGTCGGGATATCTGGTAGTGTTTGCCCTGATGGTAAAAATTTTCCTTGTATTGAATGAAGCCGGTTTAAAGGCATTCCTGATCCTTGTTACAAGTTCCTGGTTGTTAGTCTTTAGTCCTGCAAAAATATCTGCAAGCGGCTGGGGTCCTATACCAGCAACAATGATCGAAGGATCATATGAAATATTTGGATTTGCCGAAGCACCGTCTATATAGAGAAAACCTGAAGCACCGTGTTTTACTGCATTCTGTAATTTATACTGATGATAACAATAGCCTACCCATTTCTGATATTCCGGGTTCCGGGGATCGGTATGAGGTACGTCACGGTTTACAAGGACTATCTTTCCCTTAACGTCAATACCTTTATAATCATCATAATTCAATTCCGGTGCAGTAACACCAAAGCCGACGAAAACCACTTCTGCGGTTATTTCCCCGTTTCCTGAATTCATCCCGGGATAATATTCGTCGGGATATACGTAGTTTTTCGGTATTACTGATCCGTCGGGAAGATTTATGTTCATCGACAGGCTTCCGATATCGTTTACCCTTGTATAAGGATGATCAAACCATTGAAAGTAAGTTCCGTCGGGACCGGCAGGTTTTACTCCCCATTCTTTCAGTTTTCCGGCAACCCATTCAGCTGAGGCAATGTATTCCGGAGTACCTGAAAGCCTGCCTCTGAACTCAGGCGAACAAAGCTTTTCCATCCATGTCATCATCTCTTCACTGGTAATCCGGTGAAACTGATCCAGAAGTTTTATTTCCTGATTATCCTGTGAATCAACTGTACATGAAAATGAGAGAAGTATCAGAATAACAATAAGTAACAATGATCTTTTCATTTTAGCCTTTTTTATGGATAATAAAAGTCAGAGGCAGTTGTTAAACGCAGACCTGATAGTGAATCCCGTATCAGATCCCGCTTTTGAGTCCCCTGTTTATAAGTAATGCATCGATACCGGGTTCTTTACCCCTGAAGGCAACATACATTTTTACAGGATCTCTGGTGCCGCCTTTTGACAGTATTTCATTTTCAAATTTAGCTGCCACATCGCGGTTGAATATGTCACCTGTTTCCTTGAAAGCCTGGAATGCATCAGCATCGAGCATTTCACTCCAGTAATAGCTGTAATAACCTGCGGCATATCCGCCTGACCATGAATGATTGAAATATGTGGTCCTGTATCTCGGCTTTATCTCTGGTATCAGTCCGTACTTGTCGAGAATCTGTTTTTCAAAAGCCCTGATGTCGATATCGGCAGGTTCAGTAAGACTATGGAATTCCATATCAAGCAGAGCTGCAGCAAGGAACTCAACAGTTGTAAATCCGGTATTGAATTTAGCTGCCTTGTCAAGTTTTTCGACCAGGCCGGCCGGTATGACTTCTCCTGTCTGGTAGTGTTTTGCATAAACTTTCAGTACTTCAGGCTCAAAAACCCAGTGTTCCATTATTTGTGAAGGGAGTTCAACAAAATCGCGAGGGACCGAAGTTCCCGATACACCAGGATAAGTTGAGTTAGACAGGAGCTGGTGAAGTGCATGACCGAATTCGTGAAATAGGGTTTCCGCTTCATATGCCGTCAGAAGTGACGGTTTCTCACCTGTGGGAGGTGTGGAATTTGTGACCATGGTTACCACAGGAGTGACCATCTTACCCTTAATATCCCTGCTCTGGCCACGGTATGCACCACACCATGCTCCGCTCCGCTTTGACTGGCGGGGATAATTGTCAATCATCAGAACACCCACATGCTTACCATCACGTGTCACTTCAAATGTCTTTACATCCGGATGATATTTCGGGATGTCGTTCCTTTGTGCGAAATCGAGCCTGTAAAGCCTGTTGGCGACATAGAACATTCCGTTTATCACATTGTCTATCTGAAAATATGGTCTGGTAAGTTCATCATCCAGATCATATTTCTCCTTTTTGATCTTTTCAGTATAATACCACCAGTCCCAGGGCTGAAGTCTGAACTTGCCTCCTTCACGCTTGATTATCTCCTGCTGTGCAGCAGCCTCAGCCTTTGCCACAGGAAGTGCAGCATCCCATATCTCTTTAAGGAAATCAAATACCCTTTCAGGAGTTTTTGCCATATTGCGCTCAAGCACAAAATCGGCATAACTGTCATATCCGAGAAGCTTTGATCTTTCAATCCTCAGATTAGCTATTCTTTCAATGATCTCTTTGTTATCCCTTTCGTTATCATTGTCACCTTTCATAAAATATGCGGTGAACAACTTCTCTCTCAGATCACGCCTTTCTGAGTATTTCAGGAATGGTTCCATTATCGGGTACTGTATAGTAAAGACCCATTTGCCTTCCATTCCCATTCCTTTTGCAAGGGCTGCAGACTGTGCAATAGTACCTTCAGGCAATCCTGCAAGATCTTCTTTATTCTCAATAATAAGTTTGAAATCATTGGTTTCTCCCAGCAGATTCTGTCCGAATTTTACAGTGAGTCTTGAATGTTCCTCGTTAATTTTCCTCAGTTTATCCTTATCTCCGGGTGATAACGCTGCACCGCTTCTGACGAAACTCTTATAGGTATCATCCAGGACCTTCTTTTCCTCTTCGGTCAGACTGAAGTTATCCATATTGTCATAAACCGATTTGACTCTCTGGAAAAGAGTGTCGTTCAGACTTATATCATCTCTGTGTTTGGATGCAAGAGGGGCAATTTCCATGCTTATTGCCTGTAATGAGTCATTGGTATTTGCTGAATTCAAAGCGCCGAAAACCCTGCTCACTTTGGTAAGAAGCTGTCCGCTGTATTCCAGGGCTTTGATCGTGTTGTCAAATGTGGGCTCTTCTTTATTGTTTATAATTGCTTTGATTTCATCTTTTTGTTCATCAAATGCTTTAAGATAGGCCGGCATAAAATGTTCTGCCTTTATCTGATCGAACGGCGGGACCTCAAAAGGAGTATCCCATTCATTAAAGAAAGGATTATCGCTTTTCATCTCTTTTTTACAGCCTGTGAATACTATTATTCCTGCGGCAATGATTAATATTAATTTTTTCATGACAATAAATGGGTTTACATTTTTGTAAGGTGCGAAAAATACAAAAATGATTTGATGTTCAGAAGAAAATATGATCAATTTGTGACTTATAAAGGGTATAAAAATAAGGAAAGACACCGGGCGGTGTCTTTCCGCGATTAACTATAAACCTGATCGTAGAATTGGCCGAGCGGCCTTTGAATAGACGTTTTCAAATTATAGACGTAAAGAAACCAATTTTGTTGCATAGAATTACGTTAATGTAATGTTAATCATTGTTAAAAATTCTTAAGCAGTTCACTGTATTTTGTAATCAGAATCTTGTTTCAGTTATAACATCTTTTTATTTAAGACGATAAACCAGTGAATCAGAAGTATATGAAGTAAAGATCCCAAGACCTCCCCTGATATTTGAATAGACCGGTGTTACTTCTGAAAAAGGATCATCGCCGCTGTCATAATCTTGTAGCGATTTGTGGTACAGATAATATGATCTTTCAGTATTAAGCACGCAGATCTTTATAAATGCTGAATCATAATGGTTGAATGGCTGCCCCAGACCTGTTGAAGATTTTATTACAGAACCGCTGTCGGCTTCTTTATCTGTGAAAAGATCCTTGCTGAAAAAGAGTTCACGCTCGCTTTTTTCAATCGTGCCGGTATCTTCAGCAGTCTTATAGGCAATGAAACTGCCATATAATCTGAAATAATTTACTTCTCCGGGAAAATCTGTAAATGAAATATCGATATTGAATTGTCTCCAGCTGTTATACCCCGGCACCGAATGAAGTACCGAAAAAGTATCGATACTGATCTTAAAATCCCTGTATTGTGGCACAATGCAATCACCTTCAGCTGACAATCCTTTGTCACTCATGATTTTCAGTCTGTAAGTATTTCCCGGTCGGATTCTGATCTTTGAGATCGGAAGAGCACACGTCTGAACTCCAGTCACCGCTCATTATC
>CAYQZL010000134.1:1024-11467 GCA_964421975.1 uncultured Rikenellaceae bacterium | reverse complement strand
CGTATCCGGCGCAGGAAAATTGCCAGAGCATTGAGATGGTGGTTACGTGAAAACGGATTCGAATTCAATTACAGTTTTTCATGCAGTGAATAAGAATTTATAAACCAAAAGAATCTGATGAAACAGCTATTGAAAAAAAATGCTGGAATATTGATCCTTATAATAATATCATTTTCGGTTTTATCATTTTCAGATCCTGATATAAAACCGGGCAGGGTAAAAAAAGAACAAAGAAAGGAATGCAGAAAGCAAAGCGGCTCCTGTATGGTACGAAAGCAGAAAGCTTACAAGACCCCATTTAAATATAAGAACTTGAAGATCAGATCAAAGCGTGCAGGCAGATAAAGGTTAACTGATTGGGTAACATAGAAATATTTCACAGTTATGAATGTTGAAAAGAATATTCAAACCGATACGGGAAGGACAAATTTTACCCTGACAAACAGGGCAGGCGAACATACCGGCCTTGATAATTCGCCCCTAAGGATGGTAGCAGAAGGGGATCAGAATTTCTACAATTACATAAAAAAAATCGGGATTTCAGATGATCCTGATCTGATCATTCTCTCTTCACGGAATCATTATTACTATGGCGAGAGTGACCTGAAGGATGTCAGGACAATAATAAACCTCAAGAAGCTTAATCTGATAAAGCATCTCGACAAATTCCTTAACAGTCTTGTTCACATTTTACCGCCTGAGACAAATTTTCTTGGTTGTTTTTCAGACAACAGAACTACAGACAGGAATGGTCACAAGGTCAGTATGATTTCAAGGTATGTTGAAAGGATCAATAATTTCCTTGATTCAAAAACGGACCGTGACATGAATCAGAAGGAAGTCAGGGAACTTCTTCTTTCACACGGATTTAAGATATTTGATATGAGCAAAATAGACGGTGTGACCTATTTCCATTCAAAGCTGGGCTGACCGTTCTGTTATTGTTTCTTTTCCTTTGGCATGAATGCTGAGATAATGTCGAGCGGAACAGGGAAGATTATTGTGGAGCTCTGTTCGGATGCAACTTCAGTAAGAGTTTGCAGGAAACGAAGTTGCAGTGCTGCTGAATTTGGACTTATTATCTCTGCCGCATCAGCCAGTCGCTGGCTGGCCTGGAATTCACCTTCGGCATGGATCACTTTTGCACGGCGTTCTCTTTCTGCCTCTGCCTGTTTTGCCATGGCACGTTGCATCTCCTGGGGCAGGTCTATATGTTTCACCTCAACAGTCGATACTTTTATTCCCCAGGGTTCGGTCTGATGATCTATTATTTTTGCAAGCTCAATGTTTATTTTTTCACGTTGTGACAGAAGTTCATCGAGTTCTGACTGGCCCAGGATACTTCTCAGTGTCGTCTGCGACAGCTGCGAGGTTGCAAAAAGATAATTCTCCACTTCCACGATTGCTTTATCAGGTTGCATAACCCTGAAATAGACAACAGCATTTACTTTTATTGATACGTTGTCCTTTGTAATGACATCCTGTGTCGGAACATCCATCACAACAGTTCTCAGACTTACCTTTACCATCCTGTCAATTACCGGTATGAGTAAAATAAGTCCGGGGCCTTTCACGCCTATGAGTCTTCCCAGACGGAAAACAACAGCACGTTCATATTCACGCAATATTTTTATTGCACTTGCCAGTATGAAAAGCAGGAAAAGTATACCTGCTATTAAAATAATGCTGGGTGTCTGTTCCATAATGATATCCTTTAAATTGGTTTAAGTTATTTTTCGAACTGTTAATTTCAGATTTGAGACACTGGTAACCTTTACTTTAGTTCCTTTTCCGACAAAACCATCAGAGCTCTCAGCATACCAGAGCTCGCCATGAACGCTTATCTGTCCTTCGGGATCCAGGTCGCTGACAGTCACACCTGTTTCTCCGACAATACCTTCAACTCCCGTTGTGGGTTTCCGTGTCTGGGCTTTGATACCAAAGCCAATTGCAAATAAAAAGAATGCTGTCGTAAGAATGACAATTACCAGAATTACATACCATGAAATTCTGATTACTTCAAGTGTTGATTCTGTATCTATTAGCATTATTGATCCTAGAATTAATGAGATTATTCCGCCTATAGTTAAAAGTCCGTGACTGATTATTTTTATCTCCAGGATGAAAAGGATAACAGAAAAAATTATTAAAGCCACGCCGGCATAATTGACCGGCAGGGTCTGAAGTGAGTAAAAGGCAACGATAAGGCTTATCCCTCCTATCACGCCGGGGAAGATTGCCCCCGGGCTGTAAAGTTCAAACATGATCCCGTAAATTCCCAGCATCATTAAAATATATGCGATATTGGGATCGCTCAGCAGGCTGAGAAGCTTTTGTTTGAAATCCATTTCTATATCAATGACCTCAGCATTTTTTGTTTCCAGTACCTTAAGGCCGGAAGGAACCATCACTTCCCTGCCATCAGTTTGTTCGAGAAGATCTTCAACCGAAACAGCTATCAGATCAATAACATTTAATTTAAGAGCTTCATTTTCAGTGATTGAAAGGCTTTTTCGTACTGCATCTTCAGCCCATTCGACGTTCCGGTCCCTTTTTTCGCTGATTGTTCTTATGAATGCTGCAGCATCATTTGTGGCTTTTTCATTCATTACCGAATCCTGTTCACCCTGAAGAGATACCGGATGTGCGGCACCGATATTTGTTCCAGGGGCCATTGCCGCAATATGTCCGGCAAGCGTAATAAAAACACCTGCTGATGCAGATTGTGAACCTCCCGGGAAAACAAAAACAGCTACAGGGATCTCAGAGTCGAGTATATCGGTAACGATCATCCGGGTCGATTTTAACAGGCCCCCCGGGGTATTCAGCTTTATTATCAGACATTCTGCATTGTCTTCAGCGGCACGCAGCAATCCGGATTTGATATATTCGGCACTCGATGGATTTATTGTAGCATCAACATTGATCGAATATACTTTTTTCCCTGAACTGTCCTGTCCGGCATCGGACGGTGAGCCTGATACCTGTGCCAGTAATGCGGTAAAAATTATATGTAGAATTAAAACTCTCAAAATATGTACTTAAAGATAAATATTTGTAAACAAGTGTTATATGGTTGGGGAAGAGAATCTGTTATCCCGGTCTTGCTGTACAATAATGTTAGTCAAATCAAATTTAACTTAATTGATTAATATTTCATAATTTTCTTTAACTCTTTTGCAAAGCATGTTAATTTTGCAGGAAGTTATTAATTAAAAGGATATAATTATGGCATTCATCGGTTCACATAACAGATTCAATGATTTCAGACAGGATTTCATTAAAGATACCGGAGTAAATAATGTTGAGGAAAATCCGGAACTATATACCCAATATGTTATTGCACGCTTTACTGACCAGAATAACAGACTGCTGACTAACCTTGCCAACGATATCCAGGAATTATACAAAGTCCTGAAAAAGGTCTGAAGCATTATTAGTATTTACAGACGGAAGCAGGCAGAAGCATTCTGTCCGCTTTATATCTATTTTATAATCATTCTAAAATACTCCTTAATTTGGTTAAATAGTAAAAGATGGCTATTTTTGCCGCCTTTAATGATCAGTATATTAAAACAATGGCATATAATTTAATTTTAGAGGTAATTATTATTAACTGAGAGTGATCCAGAAGGCGATATACAGGGGGAGCTTTATGGCTCCCTTTTTTTTTTATAAATTTTTTAATATTTAAATTTTATCATGAAAAAAGTCAGAACAATCAGAGAAAATGCAGAGCAGATTATGAAAGGTAACATGAATTTTGCCAACGGGCAGATACAGGTAAGATCCATCGGTAGTAATGATTCGAAGCAGGAACTGTATACCCTGCGCACATATATTGAACATGAGGCAAAAGCCAATCCGAATTTCTTCCGGTGGCTTTTTAATGATTACAGTATTACTTTCTTCGGGACAAGTCTTACAAGTGATCAGAAGGAAGAATATGCAGAATGGCTGCATGATTTATAGTCTGAAAAAGAGAAAGAAAGCAGGGGCTGTAATGATGTTGCAAGACTAAAACATCCTGAATATGTGGAGGAACGCTTATTCATCCCAAGAGTCTTGCCGGACAGCCTCTTTTCATGTTATATTATTCATGTCTGATAGATTCAATTGGTTTTAGCTCTGCTGCTCTTTTTGCAGGCAGGTAACCGAAAGTGATACCGACGATCACTGAGAAACCAAAAGCTATAAAAATTGAATAAAGTGTAAGATTGGTTTTTACGCTGGTCAGTAAACCGATTCCCAGAGAGATCATAATTCCCAGTATTACACCGATCAGTCCGCCGGTAATGCTCATTGCCATTGCTTCGGTCACAAACTGGCTCATAATATCTGATCTTTTTCCTCCGATGGCACGGCGTATACCGATTTCCTGTGTACGTTCCAGTACCGAGGCTAGCATGATATTCATTATTCCGATTCCCCCTACTATAAGCGAAATAGCCGCTATGGAAGCAAGGAGGAGATTATAAATACGGCTTTCACGTTTCTCCTGCTCCATCAGCTCATAGGGTATTATTATACTGAAATCATCATTCCTGAAATGTCGTCGTGTCAGAATGCTTTTTATGATAGATGCAGATTCAATAAGCCGGGTTGAGCCTGAAAGTCTGACCGTTACCTGTTTAAGCTCACTTTGAAGGCTTCCGGATACCGGGATCCTCTTTACAAATGTTGATAATGGGATATAAATGTCATTATTCAGATCGCGTGCAGCCAGTTCACCTACTGTTTCGGTAAAGAGAGCTTTTGTCTTAAGCACCCCGGACACTTCGAACCACTGATCTCCCACCTTTATGTTTTTACCCAGGGGATCCTGATAACTGAACAACTCACGTGATATATTTGCTCCCAGTACACATACCCTGAGTTGCCTGTTATAATGATCCTTATTAATAAAAATCCCCTTATCCATCCTGAAATTAAGGATATCTGTTATATCGGGAGTGACTCCGATAACAGTGGCTAAGGATGATTTATCGGTGTACATTGCTTCCAGTTTTATCTCCGATTGCGGAGCAATTCCCGTTACTCCCGGTACAATTTCATTTATTGCCCTTGTATCTTCAAGGGATAATCCCTGTGAGAAAGCTGACCGGACCTTCTCAAGATCGGATTCGGTAAGGTCTTTATCGCGAATAATGATATTGTTCACTCCAAGATCCTGGTATTTGGCCATTGCCTGTTTTTTTGCACCTTCTCCGATCGATATCATGGCAATGACTGAAGCTGTACCGAATATAATTCCAAGCATTGTCAGAAGTGACCTGGATTTATGATCACGAAGTGAATTAACCGCAATTCTGACGTTTTCCCCGATCTGCATAATTATTCATTTTGTAGTGATAAAATATTTTCCGGAATTCCAAGTGTCTGTCCCGGTCTGACAGAACCGGATATTACCGTGTACATATTGTTTGATGGTCCTGTCCGTACCTCGGTTTTTCTGATCTTTCCTCCCCTTTTGAGAAAGACATAGAAATGTCGGTTTTCTTCCTTTATGCAACTATTCGGCACAAATATCTCATCCTCACTTTCAAAGATTATATATTCACAGCTTACCGTCATTCCGGGTTTCAGTCTGGGATCAGATTCCGCGATAAGCACTTCTGTGAGAAATACATTTTTACCGTCCCGTTCAATACATACTTTCCCCAGTTTACTTATCTTCCCATGAAAGGGGACTGAGGGCAGTGCATCGAGGCGGACTATTACATCCTGTCCTGGTTTTATCATGCTGATATCATTTTCCCTCACTATACCGTTCACCTTCATGGTCCTTATGTCAGGTATTCTGGCAACCGGATTTCCCAGGTTAACTTCATCGCCGATCTTAATCTGCTGATCGGTTCTCCAGTTCCTTTCAGTCACAAAGATCCCGTCAAGCGGACTGCAGACAGTCATCTGTTTCAGTGTTTCCTCTGCCGCTTTAAGCTCATTTTCTTTCTGGATTATTTTTATTTGCTGGATACGGTAATCAAGAGAGTCCAGTCTGGGTCTCAGCTCAAGCTTACGCTGCAATTTGCCGAGTCTTATTTTTGCCTGGCGGAATTCAAGTTCAATTACTTTTTTCAGTCCGGCCGATTCGAAAGCCGAGCTTTGGGCCTGAAGCATTTTTATATCATACAATGCCTGTTCATTCCTTATCTGGGCTCTCAGATCCTGGATATTATTTGTGATCTCTGCCTTCAGCTTGTTTGCCGATGCTATTTCATTTTCAAGAGATTCCCTTCTTTCTATTATGAATTTCTGAACCGAGGCAGGATCAACGGCTATTACAGGTTCTCCTTTCCGTACGGTTTTTCCATGTTCAGCCAGATCAATGATCTTGAAGTTATAGCCATATATATAATTGATCCTCGGCATTGTAATGGTTGTTGAATTTACTGCCTCCAGTTCTCCCGTTTCTGTCAGGGATTGCCTGAAGGGGCCCTTTAGTATTGTGTATTCTGTATCCTGTGTTGAATTGCATGAAACAGCAGAAAGGATCTGTACACTCATCAGCAGATAGAATAACGGCTTCCTTTTAATGGTACTGACAGAAAAACTTGACGGATTCATAACTCAGTTCCTTTTATTTCCTTCATTTATTTACTGCTTCTGCTTTCCTGTTCTCATCGGACGCTTTTTCAATGAATTCCTCCTTTTTCAGGAAAGGATCCGAAAGGGCTATCATATCATCCTCCTCAAGACCTTCCAGAACAATTGCATAATTTGTATTGAAAGCACCCGTTTTGATATTTCTGCGCTTAAATCCTGTCCCTGATCTGATATAGACAAAGTCAGTTCCCTGTTCATTAAACAATGATTCAAGAGGAATATACAGGACATCCTGGATCTCGCTGACAATTATCCTGCAGCTTACCGTAAGTCCGGGGAGAAGTGTTTTGCCGTGATCTTCTATTCTGATCTGAACAGGGAAGATCTTTATTTTTGATTTATAATCCTTATTGGTGGCAAGCGTGGCAACTGATTCAACTTTTGCGTTATATAATGAATCTGAATATGCATCCGGGCGTATTTCAACTTTCTGTCCGGTAAAGATCTTTGAGACATCCACTTCATTGATCCTGACCTCGGCCCGCATTTCCGAAAGATCAGGAAGTTCGATCAGCTTCGATCCCGAATAAGGCTGATCTCCTACTCCCCATTTCTGACCTGTGCTCCAGTTCTCTTCCTTTATTGCAATACCATTTGCCGGGCTCACAACAAACAGATTGTTCATTGACCTGTTGGCTTCTGCGAGGGTATTTGAAAGCTGCCTTATAGCCAGAGTTTTCTGAAGAAGGTCCTCCTTATGGATAACTTTTTTGTTCTCTATTTGTTCCTTTGCCCTGTTAAGAGCAATGGTAGCCGATTCCAGTTTCAGTTTAATCTCTTTTCTTGTTGCTTCAGGTTCGTATGTTGATGTTTCGGAATTGATCCTTGAAATTTCCTGTGAAATGAGCGCAAGTTCCAGGTCGGCTTCCAGATCTTCAATTTCAGATTGCTGGGTAGATTTCATCTTTTCATATTCTGCCCTTGCAATCTCAATCTGTTGTTCCGCCTGAACGATCGCTCTTCTGATCTCCGAAGGATCAAAGATCATTATTGTATCACCCATTTTTACCTCTTCTCCGTCATCAACGATTTTGGCTATCTTAAGGGAGCCGTATCTGGATGATATCACCGGAGCCGATACGGATATGGAATTTACGGCTTTCAGGGTTCCCTGTTCGGTGAGCTCTTCCATGAAAACACCTCTTTTTACGGGAGTAACCTCAGTGTCTGACATTTCTTTTCCTCTGCATGACATCAGGATGATCAATAACAGGATGACTGTTTTTCGTTGCATAAACGATTCTGATTTAGTTCTGGATTCTGATCTTATTTGTATCCGCCGGTAACTTCTCTTTCATAATAAGGCTGGCAGGAGGTTCAGAAAGCGCTATTGTTTCATCACCTCTGAGACCACTTGCAATGATGGTATATGAACTTCCCGATATACCGGTTTCAATTCTTACAGGTCTGAACTTTTTCTTTTCCTTCACATAAACAACGTTTGTGCTGTCTTTTTCAAAGATTGAAAGTGTCGGGACCGCAAGTGTGTCATGTACCTCATGTATAAGTATCTCACAAACCGCACTTAAGCCCGGCGTCATTTTTGAATGGCAGCTGTCGATGTCAATAATGACTTCATAATTCTTTACCCTGGATTGTGAATATCTTCCTGCCGAACTGGCTGACAGATTTTTACGGTTGATCTTTCCTGTGGTTACAAGCTTTTTTGCAGCATCAACGGAGAGGATCGTTTTCTGGCCCTTTTCAATCTTTCTGAAGTCGGCTTCAGATACATCAGCCGAGATCTGCATCAGGCTCAAATCAGGGAACTGAAGTATTGGCGTACTCATGAAGATCACACTTCCTTCCCTTATTGGCCCGCCGAGTGAACCGGTTCCGGCTGATCCGGCTATCATAAAGGTGGGAGAGATGGTTCTCTGAACTATACCTTCTCTTCCGGATGTTATTGTCAGTGCCCTGATCTGATCCTCCAGTACACGTGATTTTTCTGTCTCCTGCATTATCCTGACCCTCTTTTGCTTCAGGTCTGTTTCTCCTATTACTCTGGCAGCGGCAAGCTTCCTTTCAATCTTCATTTTCTCAATAAATGCCTTCTTCATCTCCAGTTCAATGAGTTTCTTATTCACCCCGCCTGCAAATTTCATCTCCAGGGAATCCAGAGATGATATTTTCAGCTGTGCTTCATTTGTGGCAAGCTGTGCTTCAAGAAGTGCAATATTCAACTTATTTTCCGCTTCGGCTTTTTTAAGCTCAGCTTCAAGAGTTTCAATATTTGTCTTCATTTCTTCATACTTCGAATCCATTTCGGGAGATCTCAGGATACAGATAGTGTCGCCTTTATGGACCAAACCGCCATCTGCGGCAAGCTTTACAATTGTCATCTGACCATACATATTACGGGGAGGTATTACCGGAGTATTAATTACTGCCTGGACTGTTCCCCTGACAATTATCTTTTCCACAAAATCACTTCGGTCGAGCCGGATTGTGATTATTTTGCTCTCTTTATTCCCGGAACACGATAATAGGAAAACCAGAGATAAGAATATAAGCAGAATGGTCTTCATTTAAGGAAATGTTCAAAACAAGACAATTGTACAGACCAGAATCGTACAACTGACCTATAAAATTAGTTAAAATAAACTAAAATAATAGTTAATGATCTTAAAAATTTAAGTTAAATTTTAAGTCCGCGATCCTGTTCCTGAAAGCAGATTGCCGGAGATTTCCTTTAAAATCATGTTTTCAGTATTTGTTAAAAAAGAGATTCACTGATTTTTTCCTTATACGTTTGAGCCGGGAGGAACACCGTTGAAAGAGGTAAGATTGTTTATAATGGCCTTCAGATGTTAATAATTAGATTAAGGTCAGAATAGTATTATTATTTATATTTGGTTCACTGCAATACAATTTTCAGACGGATGTGAAGAAGTCTCATTATCTAATATGATCATGCGGTATTAATATGTGAAAGTCGTTAGTTTCATTAATTATTGTGCTATGAAGAAAGTGAAACCTGCAGAAACGGTAAAGGTGAAGAAGCTGATTCGTATAAATGATTATACCTGGATTGAAAAACGGGTAAATGAATCGGAAGAAGTTGCCCGGCAGAAGTTCCTGCTGAAATTATCCAAAGCTGATAACAGCCACGGATCCTCCGATCAGGTTTTTAATTAGATTTCTTTTTATCTTAACTGGTATCAGGGATACTGAAAAAGGGTGAAAATGTTATACGGGGAAATCATTTAAGATCTTTCCCCAGTCCCGCCGTTTTTGACAGTTCCCGTGGATAGATCAGGGTGATGTAATAAACTGTTCATGTTATCCCAGGGCATTGATCAGTTTTTGTTTCAGATTTTTGAACTGATCCGATTCCGGACGGCGGATCTCGGGAAGTTCATTCAGGCTCTCATGGGCCACTATGCTGACGGGAGGCCGGCTCATGACCATTATCTCAGCTCCCAGCATTATAGCTTCATCAACATCATGGGTTACAAAAATAACTGTACGCCTGTCATTTTTCCAGATACGGGAAAATGACCTTATCATATTTTGCTTAAGTGTAATATCGAGGCCTTTCAGGGGTTCATCCATCAGTATAATATCTGAATGACACGCAAATGCCCTTGCGATTGAGACACGCTGACGCATGCCACCACTGAGCTGCGATGGATAATAACCTGCGAAACCATCCAGTTCAACCAGCCTGATGAGCCGGTCACTTTCCTTATGCCGTTCCGCTTCAGCAATATTCCTGTCCATTACAAACTCGATATTTCCCCTTACTGTTTTCCACAACAATAACCGCGGATCCTGAAAGATATAGGACATGAGCTTTCCTCCGAACCCGCTCATATTACCGCTGTCGGGGCGGAT
>CAYQZL010000134.1:0-1014 GCA_964421975.1 uncultured Rikenellaceae bacterium | reverse complement strand
GGGGCGGATGATCCCTCCGATTATATTGAGCAATGTTGTTTTGCCGCATCCTGAAGGTCCAAGAATACAGGTAATAATGCCTTCGGTAAAGCTTATGCTGAAGTCCCTGAAAAGCGAGATTTCATCATACTTCTTATTGAGGTCTTCGATCTGCAATGCCATAATCAATCTCTCCAGACTACTAATTTATGTTCACTCCAGCGTATCAGCTTCTCAAATCCATAACTGATAAGTATGGCTATGATGGTCCAGGCAATAACAGCATCAACATTCAGAAAAGTCTGTGCATTCTGCATCTTTGTACCTATTCCGTATTTTGGCTGACTCAGCACTTCGCCTATTATTATTGCCCTCCATCCAATACCCATTGCACTGGATGCTCCGCTTATAATGAAAGGCATTATTGCAGGAATATAAACTTCGGCAATAATTCTTCTGCGTTTAATTCTGTAAAATTTTGCCATCTCAATTATATCGGGATCAACACTGCGGATACCATCGATCACATTGGTGCATATAAAAGGGAACATGGTGAGCAGTGCAATGAATACAGGCACTGAACCCGGATTGAACCAGATGAGTGCCAGAAGAATAAGTGTGATTACCGGAACAGAGCGTACAGTTACAAGCAGGGGCTGGAGAAAAGCATTGAATCCTGTACTGATACCGGCAATAATGCCAAACATCATACCCATAAAAGCAGAGATGATAAATCCTGCTAAACCCCGGATTATTGTTGTCCCGGCCACAGAAATAAAACCGGGATCCGTGAACAGGCTGATCGCAGTTGCAAATGTTTTGCCGGGTGAGGGAACAATGAAATCGGAATCAAAGTACATGGCAAGTAACTGCCATATTACAAGCATCACGGCAACCGATGCAAGACTAAGATATTGCTTTTTAGTGATAGAAATTTTCATCAGGCAACTTACCTCCGATAATATCAGGGTTCATTTTATAAAAGACTTCAAAATATTTTTCAATCTCATTGCGTATATCATATGCTCTTCTGAA